>JAABRE010000019.1 GCA_011391125.1 Synechococcales cyanobacterium S06 | reverse complement strand
CTAGAAAAGTAGGGTATTGGGGGATTGGGGGGATTTTTCACTCTCGGATTTGCCATCATAATTAAAAGTCATAAAATTCTCAATTTGTGGCTATAAATTCTCAAAAAAGATTGCTTATTCACTGTTTAGGGTTCCTTGTTCAAAATAAAAAATTTAGAATGAAAACACCCTGCTACAAACTGAATTTTAATTACCCGGAATTAAACTTTTTTTCAAGCGATTAATTGCCGCTTCAGTAATGTCACTATAACCTAATTCTCCGGTTAAAACTTTGCTCATAATTGTGGCAAATGCCGGTCTTTTTACCCCAGCTTTATAGGCTATTTTGGTAAATTGATAAAATAATCCGCCTAAACGACTGGCTAAAACTAAGTCTTTGCCTAGTTTTTCATTAATTATGTCGGTATATTCGGCTAAGGCTTTGTCATTTCCCGCTAATGCTTGGTCAATTGCTTCAGCTGCTTGAACACCACTGAAAATTCCAGGACGGATTCCTTCGCCACTGATGGGATCTGCTAATCTAGCTGCTTCTCCTACTAATAATGCTCCTTTGGTATGTAAGTTTTGATTACCTTGCCATACACCTAAATTATATTCTTGATATTGGCTTTGATTAAGGTCAAATCCTAAATTTTTAGCATATTCTTTTAGCTTAGTTTCTAACTCTTTACTGTTGCCATTTCCTTTAAAAAATCCGCCATTTATGGTATAACCATCACTTTTGGTAAATGTCCAAATATAACCGTTTTTTAAAGTGCCAAAATCAAAATAGGCGGTATGTTTTTTAGCTTCTGGAATCGGCGCATTTATTTCTAAATTACCTCCTAATGAGGGTTTATTTAGTTTAAATCCTAACATTTTGGCTACTTGACTATTAACGCCGTCTGCGGCAATTAGGTATCGACTGTTGAATATGCCCTGATTGGTGGTTATTTGCCAATTATTGCCCTCTAATTTAACGTTTTGGACTTCTGTTTTATCCTGAACTTTTGCCCCCTGTTCCTGAGCTTTTTCTCTTAAGAAATTATCGAATTTGTCCCGTTTTACCATCCACATGGGAGCTTCATGATTTAATTCTGCGGTCACTCGATCGCCCATTTGCCAAGTAAATTCTACCTGAGTGATGGTATTATCTATTACTTGGTTAAAATCTAAATCTAACCATTGAGTAATAGCAGGAGAAACTCCCCCTCCACAAGTTTTAGAACGGGGTAAAGATGCTTTTTCTAAGATTAAAACTGAATGGCCTTTTTTAGCTAAGTGATAAGCTGCACTTGCTCCCGATGGTCCGGCTCCAACAATAATACAATCCATAATAGTTATTTGTTATTTATTATCTATATTTAATCAGAAAATGGCTCTGTTTTGTAATTAAATAATCCTGCAATATTTAATTAGATTTACCAAGGGTTTCTTGGGCAAAATATCGAATATGAAGAATCCTAACTAAAGAGACATTTTTAGTTTCAATAACAGTAAACAAAATGCGATATAAACTCTTTCCTTTACCATAAAAAAGTTGTCGAATTTCTTGAGAAAAATATTCATTTTCAGGTGCTAAAGAACAACGTTTTGGCATGGTTGCTAATGATTCAATCTTTTGCAGTAATCCTTGATACCATTTTTGAGCATTTTCTCTTGATGTGATTTGACTGATCCACAGAAATGCTTGATCGGCTTCAGCTTCAGCAATGCTGGCCATTTCAATCTGGTATGGCATTAGTTTTTCGGTAAATTATGCTGTTGGCGTTTTTCTTCGGCAAATTCTTCAAAGGAACGAAATTTTCCCATGGCAAAATCTTCTAATCCTTTGCTTATACCTTTGATGGCTTCTTCTTGTTCCTGTTGTTGCCATGTTAATAGATTAGTCAAAAGTTCAGAGGCCAGTTGAGATATTTCTTGTTGTTGAGTTACTGCTTTTTTAGCTAAAATTGCCTCAATTTCAGGACTAAGATTAATGGTTATACTCATAATTTACCTTGAAAATTTTGGTTAATTTTTGTATTATATAGCATTTTCAGATTAAATGAGAGCTACCCCTCACCCCCCTACCCCCCTCATCCCAAAGGGAGAGGGGGGAAAAGAGTCCTCATAAATTTGGGAAGTGCTATAGCAATAAAATAAAATTCTCTTAACAATTAATAATTAACAATTGTCAATTATCAATTATCAATTGTTAATTATTAATTAAACGGTGGTAATATCCTTTTCTTTGACTGCTAATAATTCGTCAATTTTGGCGATATATTTGTCAGTAAGTTTCTGAATATTATCCTGTAAGTTGCGAGCTTCATCTTCGGAAATTTCGCTACTTTTTTCCTGTTTTCTAACAGAATCAATGCCATCGCGGCGAATATTTCTAATCCCGACTTTCCCTTCTTCGGCTAATTTGGCCGCCAATTTTACCAATTCTTGACGACGTTCTTTGGTTAAAGGGGGAATATTCAACCTGATAACTTGTCCGTCGTTATTGGGAGTTAAGCCAATGTCCGACAGGGAGATCGCTTTTTCAATTTTCCCGATACTGGTTTTATCAAAGGGTTGAATGGTAATGGTGCTTGAATCTGGAGTGCTAATATTCGCCAGCGATTTCAAATGAGTTTCTGTGCCGTAATATTCCACCACAATTCGATCTAACAAACTGGTATTTGCTCTTCCCGTTCTAATGGTGTTAAAAGACCTCTGAGTCGCTTCGATGGTCTTTTTCATGTTGTCTTCAACTTCAGTTAACTTCACAATCTCCTCCTACTATGGTTCCCACTACTTCTCCTTGAATGGCTTTGACTATGTTGCCACTTACTGACAAGTCAAATACCATGATTGGTATGTTATTTTCTTTACACAGAGCGATCGCCGTTGCATCCATTACCCGTAAATCATTAGCTAAAACGTGACCATAAGTCAAGCTTTGATAACGACGTGCTTCTGAATTGGTTTTTGGATCACTGTCGTAAATGCCATCTACTTTAGTGGCTTTAAAGATCACTTCTGCCTCTATTTCCGCTGCCCGTAAAGCAGCAGTGGTATCTGTGGTAAAAAATGGATTACCTGAACCTGCGCCAAATATGACGACGCGACCTTTTTCCAAGTGACGAATGGCTTTTCTTCTGATGTATGGTTCGGCTACTTCCTGCATGGCGATCGCCGATTGAACCCGGGTGGGAATGCCCATTTGTTCTAAAGCATCCTGTAAAGTCATGGCATTCATCACGGTGGCGATCATGCCGATATAATCGGCAGTTGCTCTGTCCATCCCAGCTGCTGAAGCTTTCACACCGCGAAAAATATTGCCACCACCGACAACGATCGCAATTTGGACACCGCTTTTGATGACTTCTGAAATTTCGGTTGCAATATCAGCTACAACTTTGGGATCAATACCATAACCCAAATCACCCATTAATGCTTCACCACTTAATTTGAGTAAAACCCTTTGATAACTCATCCCTTTATTGCCACCGATTTAACATAAAAATTTTTCCTCTATTAAGCTTACTTTAATCTGGACAATTTAACTCAATAAAAGTCGAATATTATCCCTTAAATAATTGCCAGTTTCGCTGTTTTCATGTTCAGGATGATCATCAATTTGTCCTCGATAACGAATAATTCCCTGAGAATCAATTAAAAATACCTCTGGTTTCATCATAACTTCAAATGAGATCGCCACATCTTGATTAGAGTCTCTGAGATAGGGAAAAGTGAGTTGATATTTAGTGGTAAATTGTTTCATTTCTTCTAGGTTATTTTGGGAATTAATACAAATTATGGCTAAACCTTGAGGACCAAATTCTATTTGTATTTCTTGCAAACGTTTTAGATAATTGTCAATTTGATTCGGGTTATTATTTATAAAGACAACAGCGACTGTTTTAAATTGTTGTAAATAATGTCCGAGATGATGAACATTATTATCTGTACCAAGGAGTTCAAAATCAGGAGCATAATTGCCCATAATTGGATATTGTTTATTCATTTTTCTTACTTTTTTTGAGGTTAATTCTTAGGGATTATTGCTAGTTAGTTAACAGCTTTTAGCTATCAGCTATAGTTGAGGGATTAATTATTAACTGATAACTAATCACTAACAACTGATAACTCTTAATTATTAACTGTTAAGTAAATAATAACCGATTAGTTTGTAAACTAATTTAGCCGAAGTAAATTCGGAGACAACGGAGTCAGAAATGGGAGCTAATTCCATCACATCACAACCGATAACCTCAAATTTGGTAAATAAACGACGCAAAAATCTCAAAGTATCATGCCATTTTAAACCTCCGGGTTCTGGTGTGCCTACTCCGGGGATTAAACTAGGATCTATGCCATCTAAATCTATGGTTAAAAATACTTTTTTGGTGGTAATTTTTGCTAATGCTTGATCAATCCATTCAGTATTATTAGAAATATCCCAATCCCAAACTACAGGAATTTGTTTTTCGGCGATTAAATCTGCTTCAAAACGGCTGATGCTTCTAATGGCTACGGGTAAACTAGGAAGTCCCATTTCTAAGATTCGGTGCATCACACAAGCATGATTATGAATTGAGCCTTCATAGTCATGTCTTAAATCACCATGAGCGTCAATTTGTACCACAGTAAATGGTTCATTGAGCGCTTTTTGATATGCTTTAACTACCCCACTTGTGATACCATGTTCTCCACCTAAAGCAATCACAAATTTATCATCTGCTATTAATTTAGAAACCGTTTTTTCGGTAATTTCTAACATTTCTTCTAGGGAAATATGAGGATTATTGCGAGTATCAGCAATGGCAGGATTAGTGTAAATTCCTATTTCAAAACAGGTTTCTTTTTTTAATTCATCATCGTAACATTCCAATTGATCCGAAGCTTCAATGAGCGCAAAAGGACCCTTTTCGCAACCTTTGCGATAGGTGGTAGTTGCTTCAAAGGGAATAGGTAAAATAACTACTTTGGCATTTTCATAGGTCGTGATGACTTCTGAGCCAAGAAATTGACGCACGTCAGAATTAGTTGACAACATAGATTGACAATAAAGCTAAATAGGTTTTCAGTGTGTGGTGAGGAGGCTTTGTCAAAGTAAAAGTCAAAAGGCCAAAGTATTAATGAACATTAATACGAGCTATTTTTGATTTCATTTTCCTTTAACTTTTTAATAGTTTATCAGTGAACTACCCAGCCCTGTCTGACGACGAGAGCGGAGCTTCAGATTTCACAGGGGAATGCCGCAAAACAGACTTTCGTCCGCCTTTTGGTCTGACATCTCCTCCATCCGCAGAAACGGGTGTTCCCCCCGTCTGTAACATTCTCAGAGCTTCGGCTCTAATGTTCATCGCTGCATTGCCATCTCGGTCATGGATAGTCCCACAATGAGGACAAGTCCATGACCTTATCTTTAAGGGCATTTCACCGATTTGATAAAAACAGTTAGAGCAAGTTTTAGAACTAGGAAACCATCGGTCAATTTCTATTAGCAAACCACCTTTTTCTTTTAGTTTATAATCAATGAAATTGACAAACATTCCCCAACCCACATCTGAGATTGCTTTTGCTAAACAGTGATTACGAACCATACCCTTGACATTCAGATTTTCAACAACTACCACCTGTGATTTATCAACTATTTTTCTTGATAATTTATGGAGGTAATCTTGACGGGCATTACTTATACGTTCGTGAACCTTAGCTACTAGTTTTCTAGCTTTATTTCTTGAGTTTGAACCCTTTTGTTTACGGGATAATTTTTGTTGTTTACGAGCTAGGTTTTTCTCGTGCCTTTTTATGTGTCTAGGGTTAGGGTACTTAGTAACTTTATCGCCATCAAAAGTAACAGCAAAGTCCCATAAACCCAAGTCAATTCCTGTTGTTTTACCCTCGATTTGTACCTCCGGATATTCTGCATTTGTCTCAAACAAAAGACTGGCATAATATTTTCCAGAAGGTGTTTTACTAACGGTAACAGTTTTAATTTCTCCTTCAAAAATACGGTGAATTGAAGCTTTTACCAGTCCATTTATCTTGGGAAATTTAAGTTCACCATCGACTATTTTTACGGATTGGGGAAACTGAATTGACTGCATTCGTTTATAACTTTTGAAACAAGGATATTTTGCCCGTTTCTCAAAAAAATTTTTGAAAGCTTTGGTTAGATTGAGAGTAGTTGATTGCAAAACTTGGGAATGACATTCAGCTAACCAAGCGGTTTCTTCTGCTTTCTTTAGTTTTGGCAATTCCTTATTTAGGGCAATTTGGCTAACTCCCTTACCTGTTTCTTTATAAGTTTCATTACACAGATTTAGCGCAAAATTCCACCAAAAACGAGCGCATCCCATCATCCTATTTAGGTGATGAGACTGCTCATTATTTGGATAGATTCTGACTTTTATCGCTCTGTGCATAGCTTTATGACAAACTTAGGTTATTAGCCACAATACTAGCATAATAATTTAATTTTGTATATTCTTGAAAAACCTTTTATTTTTGGTCGCCATTCATCCGCACCAAGCAAGGGAGGAATGGGTCCTTTGCGGCGACATTAGGTTAAGTTTCTGTAAAGTTCTGTAAAGTTATTATTAACATAGTAAAGTAGGCAGTTATTGGGTTAATTTTAATTAAATAATAAATTAATCATGGAAAAATTGCCCCGGCTAACATATAGATATATAAATCAAAATGACTTTAACTCAGGTAAATATTAAGAATAAAAGTTGGACTTGGCGAGGTTTTCCTATTTTTTATCAAGTTGCGGGGGAAACCGGTCCTGCTGTAGTTTTAGTCCATGGCTTTGGAGCTTCTGCGCAACATTGGCGCAAAAATATTCCCGTTTTAGGTACTAATTTTAGAACTTTTGCCATCGATTTAATTGGTTTTGGTAATTCCGCCAAACCGATTCCGGGGGAAAAAATTGCCTACACTTTTGAAACTTGGTCTCAATTAATCGCTGATTTCTGTCAGGAAATAGTACAAACTCCCGCTTTTTTAGTGGGGAATTCCATTGGTTGTATTGTGATTATGCAAACTGCGGTAAATCACCCCGAATTAGTGTTAGGAATTGCCTCGCTTAATTTCTCTTTAAGATTGCTCCATGAACGGAAAAGAAAGGAGTTACCTTGGTATAAAAATATGGGTGCTTCCCTAATGCAAAATATCTTAAGTAATAAACTAATTGGTAATTTTTTCTTCCAACAAATTGCCCAACCGAAGGTAGTTAAAAAGATATTACTTCAAGCTTATGGTAACACAGAAGCAGTAACAGATGAATTAGTTGATATTCTGATGAAACCATCTCAAGATGAAGGAGCAGCCGAGGTTTTTCTCGCTTTTACCCGTTATAGTCAAGGACCTTTAGCAGAGGATTTGTTACCTTTAATTAAATGTCCTGTCTTATTAATTTGGGGAGAAAAAGACCCTTGGGAAAAAATAGAATTAGCTCGAGAATTTACCAAGTTTGCATCAGTTGAAAACTTTATTTCTTTACCCGGAATTGGTCATTGTCCCCAGGATGAAGCACCCGATCAAGTTAATCAAATTTTAATTAATTGGATTAATAGTAAGTAATAAGTAAGAGGTAATAAGTAAGAGGTAAGAGGTAAGAGGTAATAGGTAATAGGTAATAAGTAAGAGGTAATAAGTAAGACTCTTTTTTGCCTGTGAATTAATACTCAATTTCTGTTTCCTCCTTCAAAAATAAGTGCTTTTAATCAATTCACCCCTGAATAGACATCGACCTAATTTTAAAAGGCGTTGTCACCAAACTTTTGTAGAGAAGTACCATGGTACGTCTCTACAATAAATTAAGTTGATGTCTAATGAAGGAGAGGTAATTGTTAATTGTTACTTAATTTGAAAGTTTGCGCATAGGTGCAATTTTCGGATCAAGAATTTTGCGACCAATCTCAAATTTAATCGCCACATTTTCACCAAAAATATGGGTTATTTCTCCCTCTCCAAAAACATTATGTAATACTTGATCTCCTAAATTCCATTCTGGTTTTGAAAAATCTGATTTTTCAGCAAAATCGGATTTTTTAGTTTGTTTACGTTTGGTAAAATTACTATTAATTAAATCCGAAGGTAACTCTTCCACAAATTGAGAAATCATCGACATTTCTCGACTACCCCAAATAAATCTTTCCGTCGCATAACTAAGGAATAATTGTTCTTGAGCGCGAGTTATTCCCACATAACATAAACGTCGCTCTTCTTCCAAAGATAAGGGGTCATTTAAACTCCGACTATGGGGTAATAAACCCTGTTCTAATCCCACCATAAATACGATGGGAAATTCCAAACCTTTGGCCGAATGTAAGGTCATTAAAGAAACTCGTTTATCTCCTTCTTTTAAATCATCAGTATCGGAACTTAAAGAAGCACTAGACAAGAAATTTTCTAAACTATTATCTTCATTTTCTTCACCAATTTGTAGCACAGCATTATACAATTCATTAATATTTTCCAAACGGTTTTCCGCTTCATCTGTACCTTTTTCCTTTAATTCTTGTACATATTCCGACTTATTCATTATATATTTAAGAATGTCAAGAGCTGACATTTCTGTTACTCTATCTTGACAGAATTTAATCATTTCGGCAAACTTACTAATAGATTTTGCTCCACGACCTGCTAAGGTATTTACAGAGGTTTCATCGCTAATAATTTCCCACAAAGGAATATCTAATTCTTGGGAAGCTGTTAGTAAAGATTCAATGGTTTTCTTACCAATTCCTCGCGCTGGGGTATTAATAATTCTCAGTAAACTAACAGTATCATCAGGGTTGGCAATTAGTCGCAAATAGGCGATCGCATCCTTAATTTCCTTACGTTCATAAAACTTCATTCCCCCAATAATATTATAATTAATATCAGTTTTAATTAACTCATCTTCTATTGCTCTTGATTGGGCATTTGTACGATATAAAATAGCAAAATTACCATAATTCAACTCCGGATTTTCCTTGATTAACTTTTTAATTTGTGTGACAACAAAATAAGCTTCATTCCGTTCATCATCAGCTTTATACAAGTAAATTTGTTCACCAGTTCCACGAGTCGCAATTAATACTTTGTCAATGCGTTGAGTATTATTTTCAATAAGCTTGTTTGCAGCTTCAAGGATATTTTCTCGAGAGCGATAATTTTCCTCTAATTTAATCATGGTGCGGGTATCATCATCAGGCAAACCATCACCAAAATCCTGCTGAAAATTAAGTAAGATGGTAAAATCAGCTAACCGAAAAGAATAAATAGATTGATCTGCATCACCAACCACAAAAAGCGATCGATTTTCCCAATTCCAACGTTGTTTATTCGATTCATTATTAGTAGTTAAAAGACTAATTAATTGATACTGAATTTGGTTAGTATCCTGATATTCATCCACCAAAATATGTTTAAATTTAGTATGCCAATAACCTAAAATTGATTCATTTTGCTCAAATAATTTCACGGTAGTAAGTAACAAGTCATCAAAATCCAAGGCATTATTAGAAGCTAAATTATTCTGATATTCCTTGTAAACTTCAGCGATAATTTTTTCCTTATAATTATCAGCAAATAAGAAATAATCTTCGGGAGACATTCCCCTATTTTTGATATTACTAATCTCATAACGAACCTTACGAGGTTCAAACTTTTTATCATCAAGATTAAGTCGTTTAGTAACAATATTTTTCACCAAACTTTGAGCATCTGATTCATCAAAAATAGAGAAATTTTTACTCCAAGTGCGATTGCCATCATCCTGATATTTATCAATATCAAAACGCAAAATTTTCGCTAACAAACCATGAAAAGTACCAATCCAAAGATTTTTAGTAACACCACGATAAACCTTAGATTTAATCTGTTTTTGTTCCTGTTCGGGTAATAAATCAAAACGCTGATTATAATTATTTAAAGCTAATTCTTGGGCAAAAATATTCTCGAGACGAGATTTCATTTCCTTAGCAGCTTTATTCGTAAAAGTCACCGCTAAAATATTTTCTGGTGCTACTTTATAATGACGAATTAAATAAGCTATCCTGTAGGTTAAAGCTCGCGTTTTACCACTTCCAGCACCTGCAACCACCAATAACGGACCACAAAAATGTTGAACTGCGGCACTTTGAGAAGAATTAAGTTGTTCTAAAATATTCATATTATTAACCATATAAAGACTATCAATTAATCCAAATATATTAACATAGAATCTTCATCTGAGCCAAATTATTTAACTTAATTATATGAAAAAAACGATCGTTTTTGCCCATGGTCAATTATCCGATTAGTTACTAATAATCTAATTTTAGGAACTAATAATATGTCTGATGAGTGAAAATTTTAACGGTTTAATTCTCGAAAATTAGTTTAACTAGCTTCTTCATAATCAGTCAAACAAATATGTAAAGGAATAGATAAACCTTCAATTTGCAGTCCTTCTAAATGAAAATAAATTACTTCTGTTATTTCTTTTTTTACCTCTTCCATCGTGATTATCCCCCTAAAAAAGGCAATTCAGGGGGAGGAATCAGAGTCTATTTAAAAAATTAAACCAACACCGATTGAGACAATTCTAAAACTTCTTTTCTAGCCCAATTATCTGCTTCTAAAATATCATCTAAAGTGGGATTAGATGTGTTTTGATTGTTAAAGCGATCGCACGTTTTTTCAATCAAACGGGGAATATCCAAGAAAGCGATTTTTTCCTCCAAAAATAGCGCCACTGCTTGCTCATTTGCGGCATTAAGCACCGCCGGCATTGATCCTCCCGCTTTACCTGCCGTATAAGCCAACTGCATACAGGGATATTTATGATGATCTGGTTCTCTAAAAGTCAAGTCGCCCGCTTTCACCAAATCAAACGGTTTCCAGTCAGTGTAAATCCTTTCGGGCCATGACAAAGCATACAACAGGGGTAAACGCATATCCGGCCAACCCAACTGCGCTAAAACTGAAGTATCTTGCAACTCGATTAAAGAGTGAATGATGCTTTGGGGATGGATTACTATATCAATATGATCATAATCTAAACCAAATAAATAATGGGCTTCAATCACCTCTAACCCTTTATTCATAAGGGTTGCGGAGTCAATTGTGATTTTTCTGCCCATGGACCAATTGGGGTGTTTTAAAGCGTCAGCAACCTTCACACTGGCCAATTTTTCCACCGGTAAATCCCGGAAAGAGCCCCCCGAAGCAGTTAGAATAATGCGTCTTAGTCCTCCTTTGGGTACACCTTGCAGACATTGGAAAATGGCGGAATGTTCAGAGTCAGCCGGAAGTAGCTTCACTCCGTGCTTTTCCACCAAAGGTAACACCACGGGAGCTCCAGCGATTAAGGTTTCCTTGTTGGCCAAAGCAATATCTTTGCCCGCTTCGATCGCAGCAATTGTCGGCAACAAACCCGCACAACCGACAATTCCTGTCACCACACTTTCCGAGTCACCATAACGGGCCACTTCGGCCACACCTTCAGGACCCGCCAGTAAAATCGGCGGATTAGTCATGGAGGCGATCGCCTCCTTTAATTCGGGCAATTTATCAACATTAGAAGTAGCGGCCATTTGGGGTTGAAACTGCCTAATTTGCTCGGCAAAAAGCTCAATATTGTTTCCTGCGGCCAACCCAACAACGCGAAACTGCTCCGGATGTTGCTGTACAATATCAAGAGTTTGTGTACCAATTGATCCAGTTGAACCTAAAATAGAAATTGCTTTCACGATATTTTTTTGTTATTTTTACAGAGATTTAATTGTTATTAACTATAAAGTTTAATTGCCCCTGTGTAACATATTTTTTAGTATAATTCTAAACAATCTAAGGCCGAATTAGAAAATAACTCTTGAATAGCCTCCACACCAGAGCGTAAAATTAACTCTACAGTGTCAGTTTTTGTATTACCACAACGTAACCAAATTACCTTTGGGGGTGAACGATAAAGACGACTTTTTTCAGGAAAATCAGCATCTTGGGTAACAAGACAAAAACCATTATTTTTAGCAAACTCCCAAATCTCCGTATCAGTTGCTTCCGCCATTTTGTGAAACTGAATATGACTAGAATTAGGAAAAATATCAGCTAGTCGAGGGACTAATTTTCTACTTAAATTTTGGTCAAATAATAACTTCAACTTTTACCTAACCCTCGCAACTAAACGATGTTCTCGATCGGCCGCAAACTCCAAACAAGCTTTAATATCTTCCTCTGTTAATTCAGGAAAATCATCTAAAATTTCAGCAAAAGACATCCCTTCTGCTAACCATCCTAAGACATCATAAATAGTAATTCGCATTCTTCTAATACAAGGTTTACCACCACGTTTATCCGGTTCAATTGTAATAATATTATGATAATTCATCGATTCAATAAGGTTATGTGATCAGGCTATTTTAGCGTAACTGATTTGGCTTATTTTTTATCAGTAATTCTTCAGAATTTTCTGCTTAATTACTGAGCAAGATTCACCTTTATTTTCCATATTTTGAGAGGATAATAAACGTCGATCTAATTCTTGTTTCTAAGATGAAGTTAAGGGATTTTGATCTGCCTCACTAACAAGACTATCCCAGATCTCTTCTATTAATTGAAGTTTTTCAGGAATACTTAGTGGCAAAATTTGCTCTGATAATAGATTATTCATCTATTAAATAAGGTAATTTGATCATCTGATTTTAGGGTAACTTATTTTTACTATTTTGTGTTATTTAAAAAATTAATTATCGGGGGGATATTCCCCACCAAACAATTAACATTTATTAACTCGACGATTATATAAACTGGTAATTTTTCTTTCCAAATCAGCAGTTAAAAATTGGGAATTATCCCGAGTTGAACCTTGCAAATAATTAGCAACATTCAACGGTTTACCAAAATCAATGTAAACATTAGCGCCGCGACAGACAGGAATTGGGTCATAATGGAGACTAACCGGGACAATTTTTATGTCTTGATCCAACATAGATTGGGCCTGTAAAGCAATGCGAGAAATACCAGGTTTCACGGGATGTACGATGGTATCTTCAAAAATTCCCCCTTCAGGGAAAATGACTAATATTTCTTGATGACAAAGCATCTCTATACTATGACGAAAAGTGCTTACATTGGGTTTACCTAGTTCCACCGGAAAACAGCCCACACGCTTGAGTATAGCGCCTTGGATACCCTTCATTTCGTTTTTTGTCACCATGAAACGTAAATGGCGTTTCGTCGTCGGATAGCCCGCAGCATAGCTCATCATCAGACCATCCCAACGGGAGCGATGGGTAGGCGCAAGAATCACCGGATCAGTTTCAGGGATATTTTCTTGGCCAGTAAACTCAATTTTATTAAAATAATAAGGTAAAACAAGGTTTTTTCCTAAGAAATATAAAGGAAAAAATACCGCAGGTACAACGCGATAAATTTGGGAAAATTCAGTATTTAAAGTATGGGATTTATTTTCTAATTGCAACATAATCAATTATCCTAAAAATAGTTTATAGTAATACCATAAAGCAGTTTTAAAAATCTTTGTTAAAAGACAGTGACACTTTGTCAAGCTGAATAGTGGGGTAGTCAATTTATTTAAAATTACTACATCATAACTAAAAACCCTAGAAAAGAGGGAATAAATATGAATCTAGAATTACAAACACCAACTAAACCCAACTTATATGATCAAGATTATTGTCTGTGGATAGAAACCACGGCCAACTTGTTAAGAAATAAGGAATTTTCCGACTTAGATTTAGAAAACTTAATCGAAGAAATTGAAGATATGGGTAGAAGTCAAAGGGATAGTTTAGAAAGTAATTTAATCATAGTATTATTGCATTTATTAAAGTGGAAATATCAACCACAAATGCGTTCAGGTAGTTGGAAAAGGAGTATTCGTGAACATCGTCGCCGTATTAATAAAGCCTTTAAAGATAGTCCTTCTTTAAAAAGATATTTTTTGGAAGTTTATAACGAAGCTTATCAAAATGGGAGGAAACAAGCAGCGGATGAAACAGGTTTAAATATAGTAATTTTTCCCCTAGAAAATCCCTTTACTAGAGAACAAGTATTGGATAGTGAATATTTTCCCGACTAAAAAAATACCCTAATAATCATCACTTATTAACCCTTTTCTTGTGAAACCAAGACCGTAAAACCTGCTTACATTCCGTTTCACAGACACCAGAAATAACATTTAAACGATGGTTAGAACAAGCACTATCAGGAAGATTAAAAACCGTTCTAATAGTACCAGTTTTAGGGTCATCAGCACCATAAACCAAGAGACCCAAGCGACTATGAATAATAGCACCAGTACACATGGGACAAGGTTCTAAAGTAACATATAAAGTACACTGATCTAAATGCCAATTGTTAAAAAATCGGCTGGCTTTTTGAATTACTAAAATTTCAGCATGGGCGGTTGGGTCTTGAATTTGCTCCTTTTGATTTCCACTTTCAGCGATTACGTTGCCTTTTTTATCTAAAATCACAGCACCGACAGGAACATCGCCTAATTCGCCAGCTTTTTCTGCCAGAGAAATCGCCCTTTGCATCCAAAATTCATGCTGCAAAAAAGAAGAATAACTAATATTATGCAAAAAACCCATCAACCCCTCTGCGTAAAAAAAACCGAGGCCTCTTGAACAAATAGATAACCCCCTTTGCGCCTTAGCGCCTTTGCGTGAGGAAAAAACCAAAGACCATGACACCAACCGACAACCCCATTAAACTCTTGTGTAATACATCAAGTAACGGATTCAGCCAACAAACCGTCTAACTTGTGCTGTAAAACCAACTCATGCAGATCATCGCAACCGCCAATATGTTGCTCATTAATAAAAATTTGGGGTACGCTTCTTCTACCATTGGCTCTTTGGGCCATTTTTTCCCGCGCCGCTTCATCTCCGTCGATTTTATACTCAGTGAAAGTAACTCCTTTCCACTGTAGCAACAACTTAGCACGGATACAGAAAGGGCAAGTTTGCCAAGTGTAAATTTCCACTTTCGCCTTATTTTGTTCCGGATGGCGACCTAATAATTTATTGATTAAATTCATAAAATATTTTTCCTAAATTGTAATAAACCTTAACATAACTTAGAATAAATAAATATTGCCATTTTAGAGAGAGATGAACATGGATTTAAAAGTATTGTCACAATTTGGTCACCCCATGATGATGTGGGCTTTGTTAGCTTTAAGCATCTACGCACTTAAATTGGGTATTAAAGCCAAGAAAACCCGCACCACAGAAGATAAAGAGTTGAGAAAAGAGTTAATTCAAGGCAAATTTAACATTAAACACCACCAAGTTGGCTCAATTTTGTTGGCGTTGATGGTTATGGGTACGGTTGGTGGTATGACCGTCACCTACATCAATAACGGTAAACTGTTTGTTGGTCCTCATTTGTTGGTAGGTTTAGGTATGACTGCCATGATTGCTACTTCAGCTTCCCTTGTTCCTTGGATGCAAAAAGGCAATGATTTGGCCAGAAAGGCCCATGTCGGACTTAATATGAGTTTACTACTTTTATTTGGTTGGCAAGCTTTTACTGGAGTTGAAATCGTGCAGAAAATTCTCAGCAAAATGTAATTGATAGTTAATAGTTAATAGTTAATAGTTGATAGTTGATAGTTGATAGTTGATAGTTGATACTTGATAGTTGATAGTTGATAGTTGATAGTTAATAGTTGATACTTGATAGTTATTACCTAAAAACCTATTACCTCTTACCTCTTACCTAAAAACCTATTACCTATTACCTATTACCTATTACCTATTACCTATTACCTCTTACTCATTAATTATGGTCTCTTTTTCTTCTATTTTAAAGAAAGTTCGACCTCCTTTCGGGGGTATGGGTAAATCGTTGCTTGAATGAAAATCTGATTGAACTTTGTAAGTTAAACGGGGGGAAATTTGGCGAATAATTTGTGCTAAAAAGCGATCGCCTCCTGTTTGTAATAAATTTAAAGGTAGTTTATACATAAAGTTAGGTAATTGTACAGAAACCGTTAAATTTAGGGACCAATTAACTTTAGTAATTACAGGTGGTAAAGACTGCTTATTTTTATTAAAAATTTCCTCAATTCCTTTAGCACCTTCACTTACCGGAACTTCTAATAATTGCATTTCTGCCTTATAATCCACCGTATAACCGGGGGGAATATAATCGGGAATTGGCACACTTTCTGTTAGATAAAAACCTTTTTCTGGAGGGTGTAAAATAACCGCCATTTTCGGTTCAACTTCATAACCTAAAGAACCAAAACGGCCAACTGTGATGATATAGCCATTTTCGCCCATGGGGTCAACTTGCATAGGTTGCGCGCAACGACAAAACCAGCCTTGATGATCGGTGAAATACTTACCCACCAAAGATTCATCACTATACATTTCCATACAACCTCCGAAAGCAGCATGAAAACTCATGGGTTGAGGTTCAGTTAAGTTATCATCGGTAAGATTAATATCAATTTGATCGAGAGAATTTTGGTCATTAATTAACGGAGATTCCATAATTTACCCTTTATATGTAAGAATACTCATTATGAGTTTAAAATAATAGAAATTAAGCGAAAAGAGGAGACAAAATGAAAGTATTGGTAGCTGGTGCAACAGGAAGAACCGGAAAACACATTGTCAGTGAATTAGTCAAGAATAATATTCCTGTCAAAGCATTAGTTAGAAACCTAGAAAAAGGTAAAGAAATTTTACCACAACAAGCGGAATTAGTGGTAGGAGATGTTTTAAACAAAAAAAGTTTAGAAAACGCAATTACCGATTGTGATATTTTAATTTGCGCTACCGGTGCTACTCCTAGTTTTGATTTTACGCAACCATTTTTAGTGGATTATCAAGGTACAAATAACTTAATTAATCTGGCTAAAAAGCATAACATAAAACATTTTGTGTTAGTAACCTCCCTTTGTGTTTCTAAATTTTTTCATTTTCTTAATGTATTTTGGTTAGTTTTGTACTGGAAAAAACAGGCCGAAATCGATTTAATTAACAGTGGTTTAACTTATACCATAGTAAGGCCAGGAGGTCTTAAAGATGATGATAACTCAGATAAGATTGTCATAGCATCCGCAGATACACTGTTTAATGGCAGTATTCCGAGACAAAAAGTCGCACAAATTTGCGTAAAATCACTGACAGATCCTCAAACATATCATAAAATTATAGAGGTAATTGCTAAACCGGAAGCTCCCGAAAAAACTTGGGAGCAATTATTTAGTGGTGTGAATTGAGTTTAAAATTTAACATGGAAACCCGCCAATCTAAAAGTAAAGTTAACTATTTGTTTGGATTAATAAAAGTAATGGGAATTTCTGTTTTAGCAGTTTTCCTATTACAAATATATGGCCATTATGGCCATAAGATTAGCCGCTATTTTCCCCGCCTCAAACCCTATCAAACTCAACCCTTAGTTATGAAAGGAGGGGACCCTTATATTCGCGCTTTAATGCGTACAATTACAGCCAGTGAAGCCAATGTTTCCCAACCTTATAATGTTATTTATGGGGGGGAATATGTAAAAGATTTAAGTAACCATCCTAACAAATGTGTTAATATTTTATGGGGAAAAAATAGGGGAAAATGTAGCACTGCTGCGGGTAGATACCAGTTTTTAAATAGCACTTGGTCTGAAAAAGCTGCCAAATATCACCCTAAATTAAACCAATTTTTATGGTGGAAAAATTACAGTTTTGAGCCCGAATATCAAGACTCTGTTGTCTATGAATGGTTAAAGGATAAAAATGCTTGGGGAGTGGATATTTCACATTTGTTACAACACGGAAAAATTGACGAGGTTTTACGTTTATTATCTGGTACATGGACCAGTTTAGGTTACGGTATAGAAAGCAATTCCATGAGTAAATATTTACCTGAAATTTACCAACAAATGTTAGAAGATGAGTTGAAAAAATCTAGTTAAAATTAATCTTTTTGAGGTAAAAAAAATGTTACTAAATCTAACCGATACTCACTTAAATATTACCCTAGAAAGTTGGGAAAAACTTTGGGCTTTTAAGTTTGATGATTTTCATATTGAGCTAAAAAATATTACCAATGTTAGTACCCAAAAACCCGAATTAAATCAATTTGAAATAAGAGCTCCGGGAACTTTTATTCCCTATTTAATTAAAGCTGGTACATTTTATACGACAAAAACTAAAAAGTTTTACTATGTTACCCAAGATAGTAATTATTTAGTTTTAGACTTAAAAAATGAGCTTGATAACCAAATAATTCTTACTTTTAAAAATGGCGAAAATGAATCTTGGTATGAGCAAATACAAAAGGCTATTCAACAGCTATAATATAAGCATAGTTAGTTGGTCTTCTTTATGAGTAAAATACCTAATTTTGCCTCCCAAAATTACGAAATAATCGCAGAATTAGGCCGTAATCGAGAGGGAGGTAGGATTACTTGGCAAGCTAAACAATTAGACACAGAAAAGACAGTAGTTATTAAGCAATTTTGTTTTGCCACTGCTGGCTCAAATTGGTCTGATTTTCAAGGATATGAACGGGAAATTAATATTTTAAAAAAATTAAATCATCCTAATATTCCTAAATATTTAAACAGTTTTTCTACAGAAGATGGTTTTTGTTTAATTCAGGAATATAAAAATGCTTTGTCTTTAAGTAAACAGCTTATTTTTAATCCTGAAGATGTCAAAAATATCGCCATTAAAATATTAGAAATATTAGTTTATTTACAAAGTAAATTACCCCCTATTTTACACCGGGATATTAAACCCGAAAATATCTTAGTTGATGAGAATATTAATGTATATTTAGTGGATTTCGGTTTAGCAACTTTTGGAAGTCGAAAAGTATCAGTTAGTAGTATATTTAAAGGTACACCGGGTTTTATGGCTCCTGAACAAATTATTCGGCCTACTTTATCTTCTGATTTATACGGTTTAGGGGTGACTTTAATTTGTTTATTAACTGGTATTAACTCGACGGAAATTCAAGATTTAGCAAGTAAAGATGACCCTTATAAATTGGAGTTTAAACATTTATTACCTCAGTTAAGTTTACCTTTTCTTAACTGGTTAGAAAAGATGATTTCGCCTCCATTAACAGATCGATTTAAAAACGCTCAAGAAGCCTTAGAAAATTTACTTCCCCTCGATTTAATTAGGACTCCTCAAGCTAGATTAAATAAGTCCAATTTAACTTTATATGCTAATAGATTTGCCGAAACTTTGCGAGAAACTATTACGGTAACTAATGATATTCCTGAGACAATTTTACAGGGAAAATGGTCTGTTTTGCCCCATCCTAGCGATCCTCCCCACCACATTGATCGCCATTCCTGGATTAAATTTACACCGAAAAAATTTAGCACAAATAAGGTGAAATGTCAAGTATTTCTTGATACTTCTAAATTAATTTCAGGTAAAACTTATCAAAGAGAAATAATCTTAAAAACCAATGGAATTCCTGATAGTTATTCCGTAAAAATTAAGCTTCACACTGCACCTTTAGCCGTTACATTAAGACAAACAAACTATTTTGATTTAGGCCGTTTATTTCTATTATTAATTCCCTCCACTATTGCTGGTTTAGGAGCATATTCGGCTGCTTTAATCATGGTTAGTGCTGAAACTTTCCTCGGAGCAATTTTGGGAGGGATGGCTATTTTTTGGTCTATGGAAGTTGCTTGGTCAGCACTAATGGCTATAACCCTTATTCTGACTACGGTTGGTGCAGGTGTTGCTGTTCTCTATCAGTCTATTGCCCTTACTGTCATTGCAGCCTTAGTTGGCGCTGGAGTCGTTGCTGGTGTGGAAGCTGGAATCTATGCCGGGGTGATCGCCGGTTTGAGTGCAGGTTGCATAATCAATTTCTTACACAATATTTTTGAAAAAAGGTGTTTAACTCAAGGGGTAAAAATGGGTGGTGTAATATTAACAATTGCGATCTCCACTTTGTTAGGAAGTGGCTTAATTATTGGGTTAAAACCGATAATTTTGTTAGGATTATCGGTTTTAATTTTACCTTTAATTATGGTATTATTGTCTCCTAGTTTTGAAAGAGCCAGATTAAGGGGAAGATATCGACAAGCTGAAAAAGAAACTTTAATTAAACCGTAAATGGACTAAAGACCAACAATAAACAGAATCAATAAGAATCATGAAAATTTATCAGGTAAGGTTAATAAATAAGGCAATTAATTTAGATCAAACTATTAGTGTATCAGAAGACCAATATATTTTTGATCGGGCTGATGAAAAAGGAATTAAATTACCTTCGGGTTGTTTACAAGGTGAATGTTCAGGTTGTTTGGCAAAACTCATTAGTGGCGAGATAGATCAAAGTGAACAAAAGTTCCTAAAACCTTCAGAAATTGCCGCCGGTTATACCGTAACTTGTGTTAGTTATCCCCGTTCAAATTGTGTGTTAGAAACGCACCAAGAACAGGTATTATATAAGTCATCCCTTTATTTTAAGCAATAATTATGACTATTGATCATGCTTTGAACATTCTCAAACAATATAGCTGTATTGAGACTAAAAATATTAATTCTGAAGCAGAAAAAACGGAATTACAAGAAGCTTTATTATTAGTAATTAAGGAAAGTGATAGCTATAATTTGGGAATTTGTGCTAATAATTCTCCAGAAGCAATTAACACTTTGAACAGTTATTTAAAAGCTTTTGGTCAGGAATTTAACTCCGATTCTTCGTCAGTTACTGATATGAATGAGACTGTTTATTTAAAGTTTAAAATCCTTGATAAGTCCTATTATATTGATAGTTATCAAGGTGATTATCGCGGTGTTTTAGTCTCTTGTCAATCGGAAAATGATCAACTTATCGGTACTTATGGACATTTTCCTTTAGATTTATTTAATTAATAAATGATTCAGGTAATTTCATCAGGTATAATTAAATCTATAACTTGGTTTTTGTTCCTTCGATAAATTATAAAATCACGATCAAGAGTTAAGAGCAAACTATTAGGATATATTTCTGACATACGCACTAAACAAGCATCAGCTAAAGACATGGGTACAGATTTATAAGTAAGTTTGCATTAACTTTTTAACTTCTTTAATTTCCTTTGCCAAATTAAAGGAAATAATAATCTTTTTTTTCTCAATTAAACCCATAATAGCGTCTGCTCCACCGTAGATATTTCTTAATAAAAAACAGCTTTCTGTCATCACTGGTTCACCAGTCAAAATGCGAGTAATAACTTGTGATAATTGAGTTCTAATCCAGTTGTGATAATGTTCTTTTTTATTAATTAAAGCTACTAAAAATCCGGTATCAATGATAATATTTTGTTTCATTCTTGACCGAATCCTTCTAAATATTTTTTATTAGTTGCTAAATCACCAGGACCATCATCAATACAACCAATAAATTCCGCTGCATCTTCTAAAAATGAGGGTGAATTATTCGGATTATTTTGGTTTTCTTGATATGAAAAGTCAATTAACTTTTTAATCATAGTTTTTTGTTCGGGTAACAAATATTGAAAATTAGATAAATTTTCTGGCTCTTCTAAAAAGTTGGTGGTCATTTCTGTTATACTCAACTAACTATTACTAAATTAAATATAGCTAATTTTCTAATCTGAAAATATTAATTTTCTTGAAGTTTTAAGGTAAAGTGGTTCACGAATTACTTCTTACTTCGTGAACCACTTTACCTTCTTGATGAGAGAATTGAACAAGGAATAAATTTTTCCTAGAAAGGAGAGGCTTTTTAGCCAATTTATTTCGTAAAAAAACGGTCAAAATACCGAAATAAAATATAATAAACAAACAAACAAAATTAAAAAAGGAAAAACCATGTCCAATATTGTTGCTTCCATTTTAAATATTCAACAAGTAGAAGATGATAAAACCTTGGTTAATGGTATTGGTAACGATACTCTCAGGGGTGGAGTTGGTGATGATTATTTAGATAAATCGACCGGCGGAGGAGATAATCTTTTATTAGGACGAAATGGTAATGATACTCTCATTGGTGGTAGTGGTAATGATACTCTCAGGGGTGGAGTTGGTGATGATTTTTTAAATGATTTTATAGGAGGGGACAACCAGTTATTAGGAGAAGATGGTAATGATACTCTCATTGGTGGTAGTGGTAATGATACTCTCAGGGGTGGAGTTGGTGATGATTTTTTAAATGATTTTATAGGAGGAGATAATCTTTTACTAGGAGGAAATGGTAATGATACTCTTTTAGGTGGTAGTGGTAACGATACCCTTGATGGTGGAGATGGTTATGACCAACTTGACTTAAATTTAACCTCAAAAACTGAGTCTTTTAATTTTGATGGTTCAAATACTACTCATCTTAAAATTCCCCAAGGTATAATTGCGAAAAATTTTGAGGTTTTTAATATTCTTGGTGGTAAAGGTAATGATACTTTGAAAGGTGGTAGTGGTAATGATAATTTAGACGAGTCGGAAGGAGGAGGAGATAATCTTTTATTAGGACAAAATGGTAATGATACTCTCAAGGGTGGTAGTGGTAATGACACTCTCAAGGGTGGAGTTGGTTATGATTTTTTAAGTGGTTCTGGAGGAGATAATCTTTTATTAGGAGGAAATGGTAATGATACTCTTTCAGGTGGTACTGGTAACGATACCCTTGATGGTGGAAATGGTTATGACCAACTTGACTTAAATTTAACCTCAAAAACTGAGTCTTTTAATTTTGATGGTTCAAATACTACTCATCTTGAAATTCCCCAAGGTATAATTGCGAAAAATTTTGAGGTTTTTAATATTCTTGGTGGTAAAGGTAACGATACTTTGAAAGGTGGTAGTGGTAATGATAATTTAGACGAGTCGGAAGGAGGAGGAAATAATCTTTTATTAGGACAAAATGGTAATGATACTCTCAGGTGGTAGTGGTAATGACACTCTCAGGGGTGGAGTTGGTTATGATTTTTTAAGTGGTTCTGGAGGAAATAATCTTTTATTAGGACAAAATGGTAATGATACTCTTTCAGGTGGTACTGGTAACGATACCCTTGATGGTGGAAATGGTTATGACCAACTTGACTTAAATTTAACCTCAAAAACTGAGTCTTTTAATTTTGATGGTTCAAATACTACTCATCTTGAAATTCCCCAAGGTATAATTGCGAAAAATTTTGAGGTTTTTAATATTCTTGGTGGTAAAGGTAACGATACTTTGAAAGGTGGTACTGGTAATGATTATTTAGACGAGTCTTATGGAGGAGGAGGTAATAATCTCTTACAAGGAGTAGATGGTGATGACTTTATCTATGGTGGTAGTGGTAACGATACTCTCAAGGGTGGTAGTGGTAATGATCTTTTAACTGAAGAGACCGGAGGAGGTAATAATCTCTTACAAGGAGGAGAAGGTAACGATACTCTCAGGGGTGGTAGTGGTTATGATACTCTTTCTGGTGGTAGTGGTGATGATATTTTAGACGAGTCTTATGGAGGAGGAGGTAATAATCTCTTACTAGGAGGAGATGGTAACGATAAGTTAAATGGTGGAGTTGGTGATGATACTCTTTCTGGTGGTACTGGTAATGATTATTTAAAAGACGACACTTTTGGACAAGATAATGGTAATAATCTCTTACAAGGAGGAGATGGTGATGACTTTATCTCTGGTGGTAAAGGTAATGATACTCTCAGGGGTGGTAGTGGTGATGATGTTTTAGAGGAGAGTTATGGAGGAGGTAATAATCTCTTACAGGGACAAGATGGTAATGATTATCTCGCCGGTGGTAGTGGTGATGATACTCTCAGGGGTGGTACTGGTGATGATCTTTTAACTGAAGAGACCGGAGGAGGTAATAATCTCTTACAAGGAGGAGAAGGTAACGATACTCTCAGGGGTGGTAGTGGTTATGATATTCTTTCTGGTGGTAGTGGTAATGATACTTTTGAATTTGAGTCCCCTTCTGAGGGAATTGATTTAATTCTAGATTTCCAAAGTGAAGCTGACCAAATCTGGATTATTCGTCAAGGTTTTCTCGGTGATTTAACTACAGGTATCCTTGATAGTTCCCATTTTACCCTCGGATCGATCGCCTCTACCCCTGAACATCGTTTTATCTATACAAACGATGGCCAACTTTTCTTTGATTCTGATGGTAATGGTTCAAATGAACCTATCCATTTGGCTACTTTTAGTCAAGTACCTTCGCTTACTGCTGATGATATTAGCATTATATAAGGTGCGATCTTAGTGATCGCTTTAAATAACCAAACCGAAGACGATCGCCCTGCTGAAATCAGCCAAATAACAAGGCAAATTTTGTAGCGAAAGATACAGAATTTGGAAGAATAATGTGCATTGGCTGGGCGATCGTGAGGAAACAAGATTAAATTGGTTATGTTCGCATAATTGTAAAACTCGATCTGGTATTCCTCCCCAAAGTAAAGCAGAAATCCAAATATTAACATCAAGAATTACCCGCATTTTTTTGCTCCCACATTTCTTGTCTGACTTCTTTAACTATTTTTACTATTTCAGCTAAGGTTGGTTGTTCAGGGTCTTCTCCTAATTCATCAATTCTTCTTCTTAAGTCATCAATTTTTCTTTTGGGAAGTTTTTTTAAGGTAATTTCTTCCTCATTAACGATGATTTCGTATTCGGTTAAAGGTTGCAATTGACTGAGAATTTCGGCGGGAATTTCTAATTTTTGATCTAGGGTAACTTTGGCAATTAAGGGAATTGTCATCTTGATAACCTCGTTAAATTAAGGATAAAAAAAAACAGTAAATCTTATTATAATAGATTTTTGATTTTTCCCCTGGATTAAATTGTAAGGAAGGCAATTTATCTAAAAACGTTGCTAATAAATCATTAATTCCTAACAAATTTTCTCCAGAAAATGTCTTAAAAAATGCAGAAATCCAGAAAAAGAAATCTACTTTAGCAAAAAAGCGGTCAAAATAACGAAATAAGTAATAAGATCAAATACAGTTAAAAATACCTGTATAGAGAAAAATCAATATGCACATCAGTGAAATAACCCATCCGAATCAACTGCACGGTTTGTCCATCAGGGAACTTGAAGAAATTGCCCGTCAAATTCGGGAGAAACACCTCGAAACCATTGCTACCAGTGGTGGACATCTCGGACCAGGTTTAGGTGTAGTTGAATTAACCATTGGTCTTTATCAAACCCTCGATTTAGATAAGGATAAGGTCGTTTGGGACGTTGGCCACCAAGCCTACCCCCACAAAATGTTAACTGGTCGCTACTTTGATTTTCACACCCTACGTCAAAAAAACGGCGTTGCGGGCTATTTAAAACGCTGTGAGAGCAAATTTGACCATTTTGGGGCTGGACACGCCTCCACCAGCATTTCTGCGGCATTAGGGATGGCTTTAGCACGGGATGCCAAGGGTGAAGATTTTAAAACGGTGGCCATTATTGGCGACGGTGCTTTAACGGGGGGTATGGCTTTAGAAGCAATTAATCACGCTGGTCATTTACGCCATACTAACCTGATGGTGGTGTTAAATGACAATGAAATGTCCATTTCACCTAACGTTGGGGCGATTTCTCGCTATTTAAACAAGGTCCGTTTGAGCGATCCTGTTCAATTTATCGCTGATAACTTGGAGGAACAGGTCAAGCACTTGCCTTTTGTTGGTGAACTTATCACGGAAGATGTCGATCGCCTCAAGGAAGGGATGACTCGTTTGGCAGTTCCCAAAGTGGGCGCGGTTTTCGAGGAATTGGGCTTTAAATATTTTGGTCCCATTGACGGTCACAATTTAGAAGAATTAATTAGCACCTTTAAACAAGCTCATAAAATCAAGGGTCCTGTCTTGGTTCATGTAGCTACGGTGAAGGGCAAAGGTTATGCCGTTGCTGAGAAAGACCAGGTCGGCTATCATGCCCAAAATCCCTTTGATTTGGCCACCGGTAAAGCTTATCCGGCTAAAGGTCCCAAACCTCCCAGTTTTTCTAAGGTTTTTGCCGATACTTTAATAAAATTAGCCGAAAATAACCCGAATATTATCGGTATTACCGCAGCCATGGCCACTGGTACAGGGTTGGATAAGTTACAGCAAAAATTGCCTAAACAGTACATTGATGTTGGCATTGCCGAACAACACGCCGTGACCATGGCTGCTGGGTTGGCTTGTGAGGGGATGCGCCCTGTGGTGGCAATTTATTCGACGTTCCTGCAACGGGCATTTGACCAGATAATCCATGATGTCTGCATTCAAAAATTGCCAGTGTTTTTCTGCATTGATCGCGCCGGCATTGTGGGTGCTGATGGTCCAACCCATCAAGGTATGTACGATATCGCCTATTTGCGCTGTATCCCCAACTTGGTAATTATGGCTCCCAAAGATGAAGCTGAATTGCAAAGAATGTTGGTGACAGGTGTCAATTATACCGACGGTGCGATCGCCATGCGTTATCCCCGTGGCAATGGTTTCGGTGTCACCTTGATGGAGGAAGGTTGGGAAGAGTTAGAAATCGGTAAGGGGGAAATTTTGCGCACCGGTGATGACCTCTTATTAATGGGTTACGGTACTATGACTTATACGGCATTGCAAGTTGCTGAAATTTTGAGCGAACATGGCATTGAAGCAACGGTCGTAAATCCCCGTTTTGTCAAACCCCTTGACACGGAGCTAATTTTACCCTTAGCAGAAAAATTAGGCAAGGTTGTCACCATCGAGGAAGGTTGTTTAATCGGTGGTTTTGGGTCTGCAGTTGCTGAAGCTTTGGTTGACAATAACGTCCAGGTTCAAGTGAAGCGCTATGGTGTACCTGATATTTTAGTCGATCATGCTGAACCTAATGAATCTAAAGCCGACTTGGGTTTAACCAGTCCTCAACTTGCCCAAAATATCCTTAAAACTTTTTTCAGTAAACAACCAGCGAAGATTAGTTAACAATTAGTTTTGTTAATTGTTAATTATTGCTTATCTATAGCGATCCTAAATAGGTTGTAAAAAATTATTTTCACCAAACCCTTACTGTAGAGACGTTGCATGCAACGTCTCTACACCACTCATTGAGGACTGCTATATCCTTAAAATAGTTGGTTAATGTCGGTTATTTGGAATATTTTACTAATTAAAGTGGGGATTTCTTCTGAAGATAAATCCTCGATTTTTTCCCTAATTTCTATTGGTATTTCGCCAAATTTTTCCTGTAGTAATTCCATTATTATTTCGATTTTACCTTCTTGTTTAGCTTTTATTGTCACTCCTTTTTGGTCTTGTAACCAAATTTCTCTCTTATCTAAATCCTCTAATTCATCTATTGTTAAATTAGATTGATTGGCGATTTGTAACGCTTGATTTAATTCTGGTATTTCTCCCAATTTACTTGGTATTACTTCTAAATCGGGGGTATTTTTAATAAAAAATAGCCATTTTTCTAGTAAGGTTTCTATCTCGTCTAAGGTTTTGTTAAACTTAGGAAGTTCCACAAAAATTAACTGAATTTCCGCTGAATCTTTATAGAAAAACTTCTTATCTTTCTCAATAAACATAAAGCTATTTATGACATCTTCTGTGTGAGAAAACATTATAAAATCTGTAATAGTCAAGGCAATTACCGGTTTTAATTTTAAGTATCCTTCTCCTCGTTTTAATTGATTTGAGTAGGTTTTAGCTGCATTATAGACTATCCTTTTTTCAAATGCAGCTACGTTTAATATTTGCATTTCTATGATTACCATTGTATGATTGCTTAATTTTGCTTTAACATCTAAATAAGTATCTTTTAAATCGTAACTATTCCCCGATGAATAGGGGTTAATTATTTCTAAATCCTCAATTATTGGTTTTTCTTCGTAAATTAACGCATTCAAAAAGCTGATTAAAATATTTTTGCTTTCCGATGAACCAAATATCTTTTTAAAAGCAAAATCTGTTTTTGGACTAATAAATTTCATAATTTACACCTATAAATTTTATTGTTTTACTTTTATGATAGCAATTTCCGATTAAATGTTATTTATCCCTCACCCCCTACCCCCTCATCCCAAAGGGAGAGGGGGGAAAGAGAGGTAAAATGTCAAATGAAAATGCTATATAATTTATGTCTTAATTGTCAAGAATTAAGATTTGTTAAGATAAATTTAATTATTTTTTCGCTGACAATATCTTTATTTAGTAATAAATAACGCCAAATTATGCGATTAAATTTAGGTAAAAATAAGACCATTATTCGTTTAAATCCTTCTTGTAATAACCACCACATTAACAGAGGTAAAAGCACAAATAAGGGATTTAATGACATAAATTTAGCGAAATTCAACCCAAGGGTAAGAATAACAATTATTCCTGAGAATATTCCAGCAATTAAACTTAAATTAATATTTAATATCCCAGATATTCTGATTTTTCTTAATACATATTCCACTAAACAATGATGGGTAAAATTAATTTTTTTCAGTAATTCTGTTTTGGGCAAATAATGACTATATACTTGATTAGTAATATGGTTATCAATCACGGTTTTAATGATTGGGTCTTCTTGGTAATAACTAACAAAAATTAACGGGGAATCTTGCTGTTTTTGGTTAAGAAAATACCAGCGTAAATTTGTTAATAAAGCAGGGGAAATATGAATAAAATTGTGAGTAATTTTCTCCATAATTTCCGTATCTAAATTGAAAATTATTTCCCCTTTCTCCACCGAGATATAACAATCCAGATTAAACTTTTTCACCTTAAAATTTAGTTTAAATTAGCGAATTTTTTGTAGTAATTCTATGACATTTTGCAGGAATTCCTGCCATTGTTGTTGGCCGCAGCTAATGCTATTTCGATGAATTTCTAGGATTAAATCTTGGTTGGGATGAGTTAAAATTTCCTCGGAATAACGATTAATAATCACTCCATCTAAACCTATTTTAGTTTGAGCATAGATCATGTTTTTGTTTATATTTTCTACTCCCTTTTCTTGATTATTTAATTGTTGATTTCGATGGTCTAAAATCGTTTTAATATCTCCTATTTTTCTTAAATTTTGCAGGAAACGACTATTACTTAATAATTGTTGAATTTCTGTAGAATTAAGAGGTAATTGTGAATCATTTTTGTTAATAATTAAATATTCTAATTCCAGATTATTTCTTAATTCTAAATAAGATGGCCATAAACTTTGATTAATCCCTTTTTTTTCTAAATATTGCTCAGAAATTTCAGAAATATCTTGATATATTTTCTCAGGAATAAAATAAGTAGGGGTAATTGTATCTACTATTATTGTATTAACTTCTAAATTCGGCAACTCTGTAAATAATGATTCTAGGGAAGAAATCAAATGATTAATTTTCTTTTCTAAATTCTCGTTTTTATTGTTGGTTTCTGTGTTCATTGTGCACCTGGAAAATTATTCTAATCTCGATTTTATCATTATTAATCCTTATTTTTCTGAGGATTTTTCGGTTCATATAATTCCTCAATCACTTCATCCCAATCATCATCGGAATTACTAAAAGAAATTTGCTCGGAATCTTTGATTTCTAAAATTGGCTCCGTATCTTCTATTAAATCACCCCAATCTTCATCGGCCAGAAAATCATTAATTTCACTTTTTTTCCTAGAGTCGTTCTCTATATTTAGAAGCTCTTTTTCCTGTCTAAAATTATCATTTTCTTCCTTTTGTGCTTCTAAATTATGCTTATTATCAAAGGTTAAAATTGATTGATTTTCTGCTTGTATAAAAGCAGATATTTCATTTTCTGAAATTATTTTAGTATCTAAATTAAGCTGATCTTCCGCCATGATATAATGTTCAATTTTGTCATCTTCTTGAGGTAAATTTTCAGGGTTTTCCTCCGTTAAATAAGCAAGATTTTCATCGGTAATTAAATGACTAATTTCTTTACTTGAGACTAATGTGGTATCCGTATTAATACTTTTTTCTTTGAAAAAAGATTTTTCCTTTCTTTGCTCAGGTTGTTCAAAATATTCATCGATCACCAATTCTCCCCAATCTTCTTCTGTATTAATATTAGTGGTTTGATTTTCTTCTTGAATTAATTCTGATTCTTCCATACTTTCAGCTAAAGTTTTCCACTCATAGTTTTGAGTTTGATTCTTTTTTTTCTTGGCCGATTTTTCGGGTATTAATGACTGGGTTTCTGTCACGATAACCGAATCATTTTTATTAGTTATATTTTCTTTGGGAATATTAGTTATTTTCGGTGGAGGAGGGGGAGGAAGTTGATTCCCTAAATGGAAGGATACTACTTCAAGATTTTGAATCGATAATTGTTCCTGTTTAAGATTAGCTAATATTCTAAATAACTTTTCTAAGGTTTCTAAGTTATTTTGAATCAGTTTATTGCCTTCTAGAGCTTCTTCTAAATGTAATTTTTGTAAGTTTTGAGAAAACTCACTTTTAAGAATATTCTCTCCAATTTTATTCTCAATTTCTCCCTTTAATAAATTAATTTTTGTTTCTAAACAATCTTCGGGATGTAACTGGGGATTTTTCCCATAATAATCATTCGCTGATACCATGGAAGTAGTAATTTTTAATTCCGTAGCTTTACTTAGGGCAATGACTAAGGCTTCAGTTAAATTTTCGGCTTTTAATGCGTTTTTAAAACTTTCGTTAGGTGTCATATTTTTTCACAATTTATTCTTTACCAAAACTCACTAATTTCATAACCTAATTCGCTTATCATTTGTCGTAAAAGTGGTAAACTTAAACCAATTACATTACTATGACAACCTTCTATTTTTTCCACAAATAACCCTCCTTTTCCTTCCAATGCAAAACAACCAGCACATTTTAAAGGTTCTCCTGTTTTCACATAATCTTTAATGATCTTATCACTAACATCAGCAAATTTTACCTTAGTTATACCACAATAAATTAATTCTCGCTGCTGTATCTGATCAATCAAAACATGACCTGTATATAATATTCCTAAATTACCTCTCATTTTACCCCAACGGGCGATCGCTTCGGCTTCTGATTCAGGTTTTCCATGTATGTCTCCCTCCACAACCAAGACAGAATCACATCCTAAAATTAAACAATTACTATAATTAATTGCCACAGTTTCTGCTTTACATTTTGCTAAAGTTTGAACCAAATTAATCGGCTCAGTAATCGTAATTTGCGACTCATCAAATTCACTAGGTAAAATAATAGGATAAATCCCCACTGTTTCTAACAATTTACGACGAGCTGGCGATGCTGAAGCTAACACAAAATCAGGAATTTTAACCATATTAAACCGTAAAAGATTTGACAACATTTTCTAATACTGGATTCACTTTTTCCCAACGTTTTTGGGTAGTGGAAACATTAAAGGTAAATAACTTACCATCCTTAATAACCACACTAGCTAAATTATGCCTTTCTTGGTTATTTTTTAGGGTGACTTGATACTCTAAAAGATAGTAATTATGATCACCTTTAACTAAAGATTCGGCCCAAATAAACTCCAATTTGCGATTAAGATTTGGCCGATTATTAACATCTTTAAAAAAACGATAGCCCATCTCAAGAGGAGTACCTAAATCTGCTAAATTTTGATCACGAGGAATCTCACTAATAATAACACTTAAATTCTCGGTTGGTTCAATCAAATCCCTGAGGACCACATCCACACCGGGTGAAGAATTGTTCACAGCTACTTGAATCCAACCTGGGGGATACAAAAACTGGTATCCTTGAGTCAGATTAACATAACTTTGCCAAGCCGCTAAATTAGTGGTACAACTTGATAAAATTAAACTTATTATTATTACCAAACTTGTTACAATTGATTTAAACATTTTGTTAATTATTATCTTTTTACTTATCCCCTTCTCTCACTAATTAGATCCATGAATTACTTAGTAACATCTCTTAGCATTTGTACCATATTTTGCTCATCTTTTCCTGTTTCTGCACAAATTAATTCCCAGGAAATCGAATTATATAACCAAGGAGTAGAACAACTCGAAAGAGACGACTATCAAGGAGCTATTACTAATTTTACTAACTCCCTTAATCTTAATCCTAAAAATGCGGATGCTTACTATAATCGAGGTTATACTTATCACCTTTTAGGTAATTATCAAAATGCGATTAATGATTATTCAGAAGCCATAAAAATTAACGCTAATTTTACGAATGCTTTCGGTAATCGTTGCGATGCAAATTATCAAATCAAAGATTATCAAAATGCCATTGCAGATTGTAGTCAAGCTATCACTTTAAATCCAGATTATCCTGATTTTTATATTAACCGTGGTAATGCTTTAGATGAAACAGGAAAACCCCAAGAAGCAATCACTGACTACAATAAGGCCATTATTCTTAATAACAATAACCCCAGAGTATTTTATAATCGCGCCCTCACTTTAAACCGTTTACAAAAATACAATGATTCCCTAATTGATTACAATAAAACCATTGAAATTAAGCCGAATTTTCCCGAAGCTTTTTTCAATCGCGCTTTAACATATTACCAACTTAATCAACTTGAATTAGCCATGGGAGATTTACGGCAAGCTGCCCAACTTTTTACGGAACAAAATCGCCTTTTTGAAGCGCAAAAGGCGACCAATTTGTTACAAATATTAACAGAAAACCCTTGACAAAATATCTTTTTTATGGTAGTAATTTATAGGATTAATTGCCAGAAAATAACTTATTTGGTGTAAAAAATCCTATAATTAATTCAAGTTTAGCCAACAGAAGAAGCTACAAAAGCAACATAGATTACACCAGCTACAAGAACAGCGGCACCAATACCAAGAATTAAATAATTGCGTTGTTCATTTTTAGTGGGCGGTTCAGCTTCGTATAGTTTTGGTTCTACAGCAAAGTTATTTAAAATTCCACCTTCTTCTTTTATGTAAGACATAATCAAACCTCAATTTGTTAAATTTTATGTATGTCACTAGCTTAACACAAAAATTTACAAAAGTTTACAAAATCCATTATTGATCTAAAAAACTGGTTCTGCTCTTTAAGGTAAAAAATCAGAGTCTAATAATTGTGCTAAAGAATAGGGACAATTTTGGGGAAAAATATTAAGTTTTAAGCCTGTTTTTTCGGCGACATATTCAACGGCATGAGGATAAATATTTTCCAAATCTTGCTCTAATTTATTGGTAAAATTAGTAGTTAAACGACCTTTTAAATCAAATCGAAAAGCTCTAATTTCAGAGCGCCAATGACGGTAATTTCTCTCATATTCTACAGTCCAATATTCCAGTAATAAAACATGGATTATAATTCGATATAACCAGGACCTAACAGCTAAATATTGACTCTTACCCAAATCCTCTAACTCCTCAATTAAATTATCTAAATCTAATTCATTAAAACGTTTTTCTTTAAGTAACTTAACCGTTTCTTCTAACCATAAATTATCGTCAATTTCATAGAGTTGTTTTAAATCGGTTTTTACTAACATCAAAATACCTCCGGTTAATAAATTTAGATAATGAAAATTTTGGTAGTGAAAATTCATGAATTGTCACTACATTTTTAAGGTAAATAATCGTCATCTAATAATTGTGCTAAAGAATAGGGGCAATTTTCAGGAAAATTAACGGAATACTTGGTTTTTTGTTTGACATATCTAACAGCATTATCATAAATTTGATTGAGGTTATCTTCTGAATGATTTTCAAGATTTTTAGTCAATCTACCCTTAAGTTGGTTTCTAAAATTAATCACTTCTCCTCGCCAATGATAGCCATTATATTCGTATTCGGCTGGCCAGTATTCTAATAATAAAAGATGACGAATAATTTGTTCTAGTAAGCTGGCTACAGCAGCTTTATCTCTTCTACTCAAAGCTTCCAACTCCTCAATTAAATTCTCTAAATCTAAATCCTCAAAACGTTTTTCTTTAAGTAACTTAACCGTTTCTTCTAACCATAAATTATCGTCAATTTCATATAATTCTCGCAGGTTATTGTTAGTTAAAATTTGCATAATATAACTCCTAATTCTCAAATAAAATCAGAGAAAACAGGGAATAAATTTTTGAAAAATAGGTAATAGGCAAAAAGTTTTTGATCACTTATAGCATTTTCATTTGACATTTTACCTCTCTTTCCCCCTCTCCCCAAGGGATGAGGGGGCAGGGGGTGAGGGGTATATAACATTTAATCGGAAAGTGCCATATTACTTCTCACCTATTACCTATTACCTGTTATCTATTACCTATTACTTAATCACTCCCGTCAACGGTGATGAAGCGCTGGCGTAAGCTTTCACAGGTATTCTACCTGACAAATAAGCCAAACGTCCCGCCACCGTTGCCATACCCATCGCTTTAGCCATGGCCACTGGGTTATGAGCAAGGGCGATCGCACTGTTGACAAGCAAAGCATCAGCGCCCAACTCCATACCGAGAGCGGCTTCCGAGGGGCAGCCGATTCCGGCATCAATAACAACGGGAATACGCGCCTGATCAATGATAATCTCAATATTAGCTTGGGTTTTAATCCCTTGACCTGAACCAATAGGGGACCCCAAAGGCATCACCGTAGCGCAACCGATTTCTTCCAACCGTTTTGCCAAAATAGGATCAGCATTAATATAAGGTAACACCGCAAACCCTTCCTTAACCAACTGCTCCGCTGCTTGCAAAGTACCGATGGGATCTGGTAACAAATACTTAGTATCGGGAATCACCTCCAACTTGACAAAATTATTGTCCTCCTGACCCAACAATTTCGCCATTTCTCGCCCCAATCTCGCTACCCTGATGGCTTCTTCCGCCGTTTGACAACCAGCAGTATTCGGCAACATCCAAATTTTCGACCAATCCAAGGCCTCGGCTAAACCTTCATGTCCGGGAGCGTTAGTCTGCACCCTTCTAACCGCCACAGTGACAATTTCGCAGCCACTCTCGGCGACACTTTGCCGCATAATGTCCAAATTAGGGTATTTTCCAGTACCGGTCATCAAACGCGATTTAAAGCGTTTTCCGGCGATAATTAAAGCGTCATCCGGCTCTGTGCCCGTGTCATTATTTGCTAAAGTATTAGTTAAAGTCGGCATAATTTGAAGTTTTTGATAAAAGCGATCGTAACGAAAAGAATGTAACAGAGAATCGGCCTGATTTTCCAAGATTAACTTACTAATTAAAGCGGCAGTAATCGGAGCTAACAAAATACCATTGCGGTAATGGCCAGTTGCGAGGATTAAATTGTCACATTGACTTGCGCCTAATATGGGCATTTCGTCAGGAGTCCCCGGCCGATAACCCCACCAAAACTCCTCAATGGGGTAATTTTCCACCTCTGGATAAAGGCGAATCGCCCTATCAATCAGGGTTTTAATCCCTTTAGGAGTATTATCAGCAGTAAAACCCACCTCCTCAGAAGTCGCTCCAATGATTAATCTACCATCTTGACGAGGTACTAAATAGGTTGACGGACCAAATAACACACGGTGTAATTGCTTATCCGCTGGCATTTTCAGAGCCAACATTTGCCCTTTAACTGGACGAATTGGTAAAAGTAAAAGTTGACTAGCCCAAGCTCCCGTAGCTAAAATGTACTTTTCGGCGACTAATTCCCCTTGATTTGTACGCACACAAACAACCTGCCCGTTACGTTGTTGTATCGCCTCAACTGCTACGCCTTCTCGTAGATCAATGCCTAAAATTTGCGCTGCTTGTAACAGTGCTTTGATCAAGGCGCGGTTGTCAACTTGACCATCGTCGGGATACCAATAACCTCCGACGACATCTTCCCCCAACCCTGTCTGATAATATTTGATGGCTTCTCGATCTAACCAAATGCCCTTAGTTGTGTTATCCTGCTCATAAAGTGGAGCTAAAATTCCACAAGGCCAATAACCCACGTTTTCCCCGGTTAACTGCTCTAATTTATTGACCCATTCTGGGTATAAATTCCTTGACTTGATGCCTAGGTCTAGCATTGCTCCGCTTAAATTCTCAGCTTCGGGTGCTAACATTCCCGCTGCTGCGTGGGAAGCTGCCTGCTTTAAGTTGCGACTCAGGATGGTGACACTAAGACCTTTTAATTTTAACTCGATGGCAATTGCTAAAGCGACAATACCACCACCGATAATTATTATTTCTGCTGCTTTGCCCATTTTTTTGTACTTAATTTTTCCCTTTTTTATTATCCCATGATTTTTTTTCTCACGCAAAGACGCAAAGGCGCTAAGGGGGTTTTCGGCTGGGAATACTAGGTTATCGCTTTTTTTTTCTCACGCAAAGACGCAAAGGCGCTAAGGGGTTTTTTCGTTTATTTAATAGTTCTTGGTTTTTTAGGGGAGGTATTTCTGCACTACTTCCCAACCAGTTAAACTTACGAAAAGTAGGGCGAAACATAGGACTATATTTGTACTAAGATGGATTTTTCTGGCCCAGTTATTTCCTTTTATTTGTGTGGCACTTCCTCCTGATATTAATACTAAGATTACTACCCATAATCCGGCTATTAAATGCTCGGATTGCCCTAGGTGTCCATATTCTCCTAATGTGCCAATAATTCCAATGATTAATAATAGTAATACTAAGAGAATTAGGATGATTCCTAGGCTGAAATGAAATGTTTTTAACCATGCTGGGCTTTTTTTTCTTTCTTTACGTTTCCACCTAATCTCGAGGCCTGAAATTGCTAGAATACTATAAGCTAATATTGCTAGACCCATTGACCAAGCCGCAAGTTTCCATAGCCATAAAAATGATGGTAAGTCCAAAAATTACTCTCCTAGTTTAGGTTATTCTGCTTTTCGCAATTCGCTATATTTAGTATAGTAAAAAAATTCCCCAAAAATAAAGGGATTGCTATTACTAGCAACCCAACCTGAGAAATTTTATCTTTATTTAGCTAATAAGAAATGGCCAAAGGTGTTAAGTTTAAAGTCTTATTAATTGTTTTTTTCTCATTACTAATAATCTTGGCTTTATCTTCATTATCCCTAGATACTTGCTCTTCTGTGTTGTTATTTTCATAACTTTCATTAACAGATAATTCTTTACAAGATATGGTATCAGAAAGTATTGCACTGGCCATCATTCCTGTATGAATTTCTAATAATGCTGTGGATAATGCTTCAAATACTAGGCGTTGTCCGGGGAAAACTACCCTTTCAAAATACCAATTTGGTATATTCGTAATACGAGCAACTTGAATTTGGCTAGTGGCGTTTACATAACAACAAAGAATAGCCTTCTTATTATCATTATTAGGAACGGGATCAAGTATTTGAGCCATAATTTTTATCTAAGATTTTTTAAAATGGATTTGTCATTACACTTTAAGTTAGCACTTTCTCAACTCACTTGACTGTAAAGATTAATACCAATTCTGAGGATTTTTTATGGAGTGACTCCGATTTTATGATAGTATTAAGAGTTTTTTAATATTTGTTACTTTTGACTATTTGACTGTTATTTTGTTCCTGTCTCAATAAATTATCACAAATTCTTGAATTAATTTTAGCTACTATGTAATTTAGACAAAAAGTTATGACAAATTTGCCCTGGTAAATTTACTGGACTAAAATGCAATGAGAAACCAAACTGAGAAATAACCTAGTTAAAGTTAAGTTATGTTAACCTTGATTAGAAGGGTAGTTCACATCCCATCTTTAAACAAAATGACCCGATCGCGTCCTTGATTTTTCGCAGCATATAAAGCTTGATCCGCTTGGGCAATTAAATCTTCGGATTTTAAGTCAATAGTAGGAATTAAACTCGCAACTCCTAAACTTAAGGTTATATATTCACTAATTTCTGATTTTAAATGGGGAATTTTCACAGTGGCGATCGCCTCTTTTATTTCTTGAGCAACAATTAAAGCACCTTCTGAGTTAGTATTCGGTAAAATCACGGCAAATTCTTCACCACCATAACGAGCTACTAAATCCGTCGGACGTTTGGGAATTTTCTGTAGGATTTGTGCCACTTGAATTAAACAATCATCGCCACCTTGATGGCCGTAATGGTCATTATATCGTTTAAAATAGTCAATATCAATTAAAATTAAGGCCAAAAATTGCTGTTCCCTTAAATGTCGTTGCCACTCTTGGGCTAAATAATCATTGAAGCGGCGGCGATTAGCAATTTGTGTTAAACCATCTAAATTAGCAATTAATTTTAATTTTCGATTAGCTTTTTGAAGTTCGAGTTCCATTTTCTTACGGGAAGTAATATCTCGCACTGTAATCGCAAAACCATCCCCTAATTTTACCGAGACAAAGTGATACCAAGAAGATTTACCTATGGGATAGTAAAAATCATCTTCTAAAGGCTTTCCTGTTTCCACAACCTCGACAAAGCGATCAAATAAATCAGGATTGATGCGTTGGAGAAATTTTTTGAGGACTAGTTTCCCGATCAAGTCTTGACGACTGCGGTTAAAAGCTTTGGAAATCATGGGATTAACGATTAAACAGCGAAAATCTTGAATCTCTCCTGTTTCGGGATTACGAACAGATTGTAAGGCTGCAATTCCATCAAGGGCCGTATTTAAAACACTGGAAAGTAAGGCCCTAGACTGATAAAGCACTTCTTCTGCTTCTCTTCGTTTTTTAACTTCCTCTTGTAAAGCATTTTTTTGACGTTGAATAGTAAGCTGATTTTCCAAACGAGCGACAACTTCTTCTATTTGAAATGGCTTAGTAATATAGTCAACACCGCCACATTCAAAAGCTTTAACTTTATCAAAAGTATCATCTAAAGCACTAAGAAAAATAAGGGGAATATCTCGTAAATTTTCATCACTTTTAATAGCTTGACAAACTTGGTAACCGTTCATTTCTGGCATTTTAATATCTAAAAGTATCACATCAGGTTGTTTTACTTTAATAGTTCTCAAAGCCATTTTGCCACTAGGTACACTACGAACACCATAACCAAGTTTAATCAGTAAATTACTTAGTAATTGTAGGTTTTCGGGTAAATCATCGACTAAAAGAATGTTACCTTTCGTGTTAGTTGTTTCGGTCATAAAAATAGGAAATAAAATTTTATTACATTATTAAACTTACTCAATTTTTTGCTTAAATTCTAACACAGCATCAAAAGGTTCATTATAACCAATATAATGAGCAAATAAATCTAAGTCTAAATCAGGTAACAAAACACTTTGTTTAACTTTAGTATATGTTTCATTTTCTAAAATATATATACTTAATTTTTCCTTTTCCCAAAACCAAACTTCTCTCACTCCTAAACCTTGATAAATCCCTAAAGAATCAATACCACCGCTAGTAACAATGACTTCAATTGCTAAATCTGGAATATCTTTATTACTATGAAGACAATAAGATTTATCGGGTTCAATTCCTCTTTTGATAATTTCATTTTTCAAAGTAGTTGAGCCGAAAGGATAAAATCTTATTTTCTTGGCGAAAAAATAAGTTTCTAAAAGTGTTCCCATTATTTCTTTATCAAACTCATGAAGATAACTAGGTGACATAATTACTAAATTTTCATCCCAATATTTAACTCTAATTCCGGCAGCATCTCCTAGAAACTGCAATAAATCTTCATACTGATTCCAGCTAATATTATTAATTATCAAAAATTGCTCAGATTCAGAATCTTTAGACTTAGCAAAATTAACCATAGTCTTAAGATGTTCTAATTGATCTATTGTTACAACCATCATTAATTAACTCCTATACTTTAATCTTGTTAAACCAAATCCGATTCTAAAAACCTAACAAAAAAAAGAGAATTAGTCTTAATTTAATCAAGTTATTAGTGGTTCAATTAAATCAAGAATTTGCTCAAATTGAAATTGACGCACTAATTTAGTTAAACTTTTAGTTAAAAAGGTTTCACTTTCAGGTATTTCTTGAATTAGTATCATAACTTGTTCTGTATCGGCTTCTAACACCGCTTCATATAATTTTATTATCCATTCTTGGGGCATTATTTTAAAGGTTTCTGTCGTTAATGTTTCGGTTCTATTTTCAGTTTCTTGTGAGTGCATTTCTTCATAAATATATTTAACTCCTAAATGTTTAGTTAAGGCCTCAAAAATTGTGTTTTCTTGAAAGGGTTTTCGCAGAAAATCATCACAACCAGCGGATAAAACGATCGCCTTTTCTTCTTCTAACACACTGGCCGTTAAAGCAACTACCGCCGTTGCACTACCTTTAACTTGGGATTTAATATATTTAGTCGCTTCATAACCATCCATAATGGGCATTCTCATATCCATAAAGATTAAATGCGGTTGCCATTCATCCCAAATTTCTATAGCTTCTTGACCATTACTGGCTGCTTTGATGTCAAATCCTAATGGTGTTAATAATTTAATTAATAATTGACAATTAACAGCTTTATCATCTACGGCCAGAATTTTGTAAGTCGGTTGATCCGGTGCTAATCCTAATACTTTTTGCTGTAAAATATGCTCATTATTAATAATTTCATTGCCTAATTTTACGTTAATTGAAAATTGAAAAGTTGTCCCTTTTCCTAACTGACTCTCTACGGTAATATCACCTCCCATTAACTGCACAAATTGACGACTAATTACTAAACCTAATCCTGTGCCTTCTTGGGATTCTCTCCCTGATTCTGTTTGAGAAAAGGCCTCAAATAATTTAGTTAATTCTGCTTCAGAAATTCCCTTTCCTGTATCTTTGACAGTGAATTGTAGAGAATGATCCCCCCTTACCAAGGGGGGGTGGGGGGGTTTATATCTAATACTTAAAATCACTTCACCTTTTTGAGTAAATTTAATCGCATTACCCAATAAATTTAGTAAAACTTGACGTAATTTTATCCCATCAGTGTAAATATAACGTGGCAAATTTTCACCGCGATCAAAGATTAATTCTAAACCTGCATTTACCGCCCTTAAATGTAGCATATCTTCTAAATCATCTAATAATTGATACAGATCAAAATCCTTTTGATTTAAAGTAGTTTTTCCCGCTTCAATTTTAGAAAAATCGAGAACATTATTAATTAATGTTAATAAATATTCCCCACTTCTTTGAATAATTCCCGCATTTTCGTATTGTTCTGTAGGTAAATTTTTAGTGCGTAACATCAACTGAGAAAAACCAATAATTGCATTTAATGGGCTTCGCAATTCATGGCTCATATTCGCAATAAAAGCACTTTTAGCTTGATTGGCTACTTCCGCTTTTTCCTTAGCAATAACTAATTCTGCTGTTCTTTCTTCTACTCGATTTTCTAAGGTTTCAAACGAGTCTTGTAATTGATTCGCCATAAGGTTAAATGAACCCGCTAATGTTTTCAATTCTGCAATACCTTCGATATGGACTACCTGATTTAATTTGCCGTCAGAAATTGCTTTACTGGCTTGACTTAAGCGGCGTATGGGTTTGGTAATTAAATTGGAAGTGAATGTTCCCAAGACGATAGCCACAAATAATGTGAGCAGGCAAAGCAAAGCCGTTAATTTAGTATTCTTTTGAATTTCTGCGGTGAAATCAGATTGAGGAATAATGACAACTGTCAACCAATCTAAATCTTTTTCATTTTGTAGCGGGATAACTTGCACAAAATAGGGCTTACTATCAATATTTATACTCAATTCTTGCTTGTTATTAATCAATTTAAACTCCGTGAACTTATTTTTTAAATAGCTCGCAGTTTTTTGAGTTACTAAATTACTACTATTAATAACATTCAACCGTCTCTTGTTTGGATCAAAATTATTTTTATTCTCGGCTGCCATGAAGCCAGGAATAAAAGGAGTTTCGCCTGACGAAGTTGCAAGAAGGAGTCCTTGGCGATCAATAATGAAAGCCATACCCGTTTTGCCAATTTTCAGGTCGGTTAAGAAATCACCTACTCGAATAAGAGAAAATGAAGAACCAATAATTCCTTGAAAAATAGCGTGGCTATCATAAAAAGGCATTATACCAGCAACGTGTAAGACAGGTTCACTCTCTCCCTTTGGTACTGAAACCACTATCTGTCTAATGAAAGTGTTTGCTTGTTTGGTATTTTTGTAATAAGGATTGGACGGCGGGTCATTGTGCGGATCATAATTGGGGATACTATCAACCAAGTTAACGCGCTTACCTTCATTGTCAGCAAGGTAAGAATTAAAGTTGTAATGGGTAGCCTCATTACTGCTACGAATAAAATACGCGTTGTCTTGGCGTTCTATAAATAAAACCTCTTTTTTTTCGGTGACAAGAGCAACCAGACTTAGCTCATCATGAATTTGCATTTCTTGCCAAAAATACCTTTCTACAGCAGTCAAATCTTGCCAAGGCAACAAACTGAGTTTAATAGCACTAGCATTATTTTGAAGCGTTTGTTTCTGTTTTTGAAGAAGTTGGGTCAAATTTTGGTTAATACGCTCACCGACTTCCGCCATTAAGGGTTTAGCCATTTCCTCTATTGTTTTTTGTCCACTTTGATAAGAAAAATAACCCACCATGCCTACTGCTATCATAATTTGCAGCACAAAGGGGACAATTAAGACTAATCTTAGGGGCATTTTTCGAGATTTGGGAGATTTTGTAGGGCGATCGCCAGTCTTCATAAATGTATTTAACTCCTAAATGTTTATTTAAACTGTCAAATATCATACTTTCTTTAAAGGGTTTTCTCATAAAATCATCATAGCCGGCTGAAAGCACGATCGCCCTTTCTTCTTCTAGGACACTGGCGGTTAAGGCAATCAACGCTGTTGCACTGCCTTTAACCTGGGCTTTAATATACTTAGTGGCTCTTTTTTTAGTGACTTATTAGTTTGTGTCATAATGATCCTTAATATTGGTAGTTAACTTTCGTTTTTAACTTATCCAAACTACAGTCCGCTCCGACCTCGCATTTGCCTGATCGGGGTACTTCACAAGGTAGTTAGCTATTCTCTCAAAAATAAAAAATATGTTACAACGTATCCTTTATGTTCGTCTCCCTTGTAACCCAATTTTTCCCATTGGTGTAGTATATTTGTCGGATCATGTTCATAAATTATTCCCGAATATCGAACAAAAAATCTTTGATTTAGGTACGATTCCACCTTTAGATTTTGCCAAAGCTTTAACTAATTGCATCGATGATTTTAAGCCGAATTTATTAGTTTATTCTTGGCGAGATATTCAGATTTATGCACCGGTGGGAGGTAGAGGGGGAAATCCGCTCCAAAATTCATTTGAGTTTTATTATGCTAAAAATCCCTTGATCAAATTGAGGGGAGCATTAGGAGGATTAAAGGTTGTCTCTGCATATTATGGGGAACTTTGGCAAAATACAAATTTAATTAAACAAGGATTAAAACAGGCGCAAAAATATTATCCAGATGCAAATTTAATAGTAGGAGGAGGAGCGGTAAGTGTATTTTATGAACAGTTAAAAACCCAACTTCCCAAAGGAACAATTGTTTCGGTGGGTGAAGGGGAAAAACTGCTAGAAAAATACTTACAAAACCAAGATTTTCGTGACGAAAGATGTTATGTTGTCGGGGAAAATGATCCTAGAGAAAGGTTAATTCATGAATGGCCAAATGAAATTCAAAAAACAGCTTGTAATTATGATTACATAGAAACAATTTGGCCAGAATTTGACTACTATTTTCAGGAAAGCGACTTTTATATTGGTGTTCAAACTAAGCGAGGTTGTCCCCACAACTGCTGTTATTGCGTTTATACAGTGGTGGAAGGTAAACAGGTTAGAATCAATCCTGCGGATGAAGTGGTATCAGAAATGAGACAACTTTATGACAGGGGAATTAGAAATTTCTGGTTTACAGATGCCCAATTTATTCCAGCTAGAAAGTTCATTGAAGATGCCGAAATTTTATTAGAAAAAATCCTTGCATCGGGAATGAAAGATATTCACTGGGCTGCTTATATTCGCGCCGATAATTTAAGCCCTAAATTATGCGATTTAATGGTACAAACTGGCATGAATTATTTTGAAATTGGCATAACCAGTGGTTCTCAGGAGCTAGTTAGAAAAATGCGCATGGGTTATAATTTGCGCACCGTTTTAGAGAATTGTCGGGATTTAAAAGCGGCTGGTTTTAATGACTTAGTGTCAGTAAATTACTCTTTTAATGTCATTGATGAAACTTTTGAAACGATTCGTCAAACTATTGCTTATCACCGGGAATTAGAACGAATTTTTGGCGTGGATAAAGTTGAACCAGCTATTTTCTTTATTGGTTTACAACCCCATACTCATTTAGAAGAATATGCCTTTAAAAATAAGATTATCAAAAAAGGTTATAATCCGATGAGTTTAATGCCTTGGACTGCTAAAAAACTGCTCTGGAATCCTGAACCTTTAGGCTCATTTTTCGGCGAAGTTTGTTTACAAGCTTGGCGACAAAATCCTAATGATTTTGGCCGAGAAGTGTTAAAAATCCTAGAAGAAAAGTTAGGATGTGCTGATTTAGAATCAGCTTTAACTGCTCCTGTTGAAACCAAGTTTCAAGCTAAGGAATTGGCCTCGCTAAGTTGATATTTGCCTCGGGTGGTGAAACCACCACCCAAATTTTGATTAGTTTATTTATTATATGACCGAAGTTAATAAGACAAACAAAGGTAAAGTAAACAATAAACCAGAAGCTTTTATTGCTATTCTTGTTTCTGTAATTTATGTTGACGATGTTATTTCTGATTGCGAAGTTGAACGTTTACTGTTTAGTATTTCACAATTAAAAGCCATGAAAAATTATAGCGAAAATTATCTCTATAAAACCATCAATCGTCTGGTTAATATTATTCATAAACAAGGCGTAGAATCCTTACTTGCTGCGGGAATTAAAGCTTTACCACACAAGTTAAGAGAAACAACTTTTGCCGTTGCTACTGATATAATTTTGGCCGATGGTCAAGTCACAAATAAGGAAAGTGAAATCCTTGAACATTTACGGAAAAAATTAGAAATTTCCGAATTAAGAGCTTCCATGCTAATAGAATCAATGTTAATTAAAAATATGATTGATTTTGAATTTGATTAATTCATAATTAGCTCCCTTAAGATTACTAAAATCAAAGTTTAAAAAATTATGTTAACAGGTTCGATTTTACACCAACTAACAGCAGCTCATAAAAATAGTAAAAGACCTTTAAATTTAGGAGTTTACTATAAAAATACCTTGGTTGCCCTCTGTCATGCTTTAGAAGATTTTATTTTAGAGTCAAAAACTGCCCCCCTAATGGTGACTGCTTTTCAACGGGGTAAGTGGTATTTACAGGAAGCTGAACGTTACGGCGATATCGCCCAAAAAGCGGCCCAAATTGTGATTATGGCTACTCCCGATGGTGGTTTTGCTGAACATCCCACCAGTCAACGAGATAATGTGGCTTTAATCAGTTTAAGCCCTGATGACCCGATCGCCCAAGAATGGCATTTAATGATTATCTCACCGAGTTACACAGCGATGGTATTATGTCAAGAGTTGTCAGAGGAAGATTACGGGAGTAAGGGGCTGCCAGAGCAAGATATTGAACGAAAATTTTTCGGTTTTTGGACATTTGAGCCGGAATTGGTGCGGGAAACGGTGGAATTGGCGATCGCCAACATTGGCGAATATGACAAGAGAACAGCTGACCAATTAACCAGTCAAATGGCCAAAATCGTGGCCGAATCTAGCACCACGAAAAAAGATGACTTAGGTGAAATTGTGACCAAAGTTGTCAATTATCTCCAAGATAGCCAAGATTACCTACAAAAGCCGGAAAATCCAGTCTTTGTTCAAGCCTTAGATGATAATTTAATTTCCAATGAAATGCAGGCCTTTCTGAGAATGGCGGAATTACGGGAGCAAGCTGACATCAGCAATCCCAACGCTGCCGCCGAAATTGCGGCTTTAAGCGAAGTTATGGGGCAGTTATTGGATTTACCAGCCTGGCAAATTAAACGACTCAAATTAGCGAGTTTACTACATCGCCTAGAAGCTTTACAGGGAGCGACTGTGCTCCGTGAATTATCCCTCGCCCAACAGGAGACTTTACAGCAACAAGCATTTTTACCTAAAGCTTCCGTATTAAGAATTATGCCCCAACTGCAGGCAGTTGTTAATATAATTAGTCATCAAAATGAATCTTGGGACGGCAGCGGTTTTCCTGACGGATTGGCGTATGACTCGACTCCTCTAGAATCACGGATTTTGGCTTTACTGTCCTATTTTCAAGGCTATTTAATGAATGACAAAAATGAGGTAAATTCCATTACAGAGGCCTTAAAGGCGTGTAAAAGCCTTGCTGGGGTCGTTTTTGATCCTAAGTTGGTGGAATGCCTAGAATTGTTAGTTTTAGCCATGGAGCAGGGGATGACCATTCCGGTGATTCAACCGAAAATTGCGGCGGGAATGTGGTTAATTGACAATTAAGAATTACCATTAACAATTAACAATTACCATTAACAAATTCATAATTTATCATGATAGGTCCAGGGCAAAATTTAGAAGATGAAAGTTTTGTGGGTTGTGAGTTAGCTCAGGTTAATTTAGCGGGTGCAAATTTGACGGGGGCGGATTTTTCCCATGCCAATTTACAAGGGGCTAAGTTGGATGGAGCTAATTTGTTGGGTGCGAATTTGAGTCATGCTGATTTACGTGCCAATTTAGTGGGAGCAAATTTGAGGCAAGCTGATTTAAGCAATGCAGACGTGAGGGGAGCTCATCTCTGTGGTGCTAATTTCCGAGGTGCTAAGTTGGTAAAAGCTTCTTTAGCTGGCGCTTTTTTAAGTGGTGCTAATTTGGCTGGGGTTAATTTACAGGGTATTGATTTGCGGGGTGCAGATTTACGGGGTGTTAATTTGAATGGTGCGAATTTAAAGGGTGGGAATTTGGCTGGTGCAGATTTAAAGGGCGCAAATTTGACCGACGCAAATTTAGAAGAAGCTGATTTACGGGGGGCAAATTTAGCAGGGGCTGATTTACGTGGTGCAACTTTACTTTGTGCTGAGTTAGGGATGGCCAATTTAAGCGGAGTAGATTTGGAGCAGGTTTGTGTTTTAGGTACTTGTTTAGAATAATTTTTGTGAAAAAAATGGTTAATTTGTGTCACTTTCGTTTATCCTTTATTGAGGTAAACAAAAATTTTGTTTAATTTAATCTATCGGTTTGTAGTTTTAATTTTAAAAAGCTTACTACTGACGGTTTAAATCAAATAGGGAAAAATTGGTGCGACAAGGAAATTTTGGGCGAAAACAATTAAATAGGTGGCTAAGAAACGGTAAATATCAGTTTTCTCAGCTTAATTTTCCACAAGTAAGAAAATTCTTCGCTTTTTTGGTTGGCGGATTGGGTTTTGTGGCTGGATGGTGTTGGCATTGGCAATTACTTTTAGCAACATTGGCGGGAATAAGCTTAATGTTTACGGTTTATTGGCTACAAGTTAGTAATTGGCAAAGTTATTTGTTACCTTGGCTGCGTCTGTTTACGGGACAACATCGTAAGTTGACTATTGCTGTCGGTAGCGGCGGTTTCGGTGCTTTAATGACTTATATTAGTGCTTCTGTATGGACTAATGCTGAAAACCGTTGGCTGGCCGTGGGAAGTATTGTCCAAGGTGGGGCCACTTTGCTTACTTTGGGGCTTCTTTCTTGGCATTTTTTCTCTTTTAAAAGTTACCAATCTCAAACAAATTATGAAGAAATGTTACGGGATTTAACCGATGTTGTTCCTTTGAAAAGATTGCTTGCTGTAAGAAAAGTCATTAGGTTACTTAGTGATCAATCTTTAAGTGCAATGGAACGCCAACAATTATTAGAATATCTCCGAGTTATGCTTTCTCATGAGTCTGAATTAATTATTCAAGAGGCAATTTGGTCTGCTTTGCAAGTTGGAGAGGTTCAAGAGTTGAATATTCCCGAGCAACCCGTAACCATTCCCCTTCAGGAGCTTACCCCGGTTACCCATGAGCTGCCTAAGCATTAAAACCTATGGATGATCCCCAGGAAAATTTTTATTTTTTTTTCCTTTAAATTCTCCCCTATTTGCTAATATTTTGTTAACTTAGTTGTTAGGTATATAAATAAGTGAATTTTTTTTATGTACGATACTGATCAGCTCAAAAATTATTCCCAATTGGGGACAACGTGACGCACTTTTTTCGGTCTTAACTAATTTTGATTACTTAAGGCTATAATCAAAAAGGTTTCAATATTTTCGGCAAAAATCGCTGGTTATCTTAGTTTGACTCAAACATAAGTTTTGAGTGGTTTGTTTTGAGAAATGATAACGGTTGATCTTGAGGCCTTACTTTGCTTAAATATTGAATTTGATTCTTTTCTTTTGTTAGATTAACTAACTTTATTTATTTCATTACTGTCGTTTTACATTTAAGGAGCTAGAGGAAAAAGGCATGATTCAAGCCACAGACGCATTAAATATTTCAGGTATTCCCCTCAATTTGATAGATGTTGTTGAAGATGATTTAGATTTTGATCCTAGTTTGCATTCAGATGAAGATTTAATGGATGATGATGACCAGGTTTTAGAAAAGAAAGCCAAAAAGGTGACGGCTAAAAGTCGTCGCGCTCAAACTAAAAAGAAGCCTTTTACTGAAGATTCCATTAGAATTTATCTCCAGGAAATTGGCCGCATTCGTCTCCTTCGTGCTGAGGAGGAAATTGAACTTGCTCGCCAAATTGCGGAACTCCTCGAATTAGAAACCATCCGCGAGAAACTGATGGAACATTTAGACCGAGTGCCGACGGATAAGGAATGGGCCGAAACTGTGGATATGGAATTACCCGCTTTCCGTCGTCGTCTTTATATTGGCCGACGCGCTAAAGATAAAATGGTCCAATCTAACCTCCGTTTGGTGGTTTCTATTGCTAAAAAATATATGAATCGCGGTTTATCTTTCCAAGACTTGATTCAAGAAGGTTCTCTTGGTTTGATTCGGGCCGCGGAAAAATTTGATCATGAAAAAGGTTATAAGTTCTCTACTTATGCAACATGGTGGATTCGTCAGGCAATCACGAGGGCGATCGCTGATCAATCCCGCACTATTCGCTTACCGGTTCACCTTTATGAGACTATTTCTCGTATTAAAAAAACTACTAAATTATTATCCCAAGATTTGGGCCGAAAACCCACCGAGGAAGAAATCGCCACGAATATGGAGATGACCATCGAAAAACTGCGATTTATTGCCAAGTCAGCGCAATTACCCATTTCCTTGGAAACTCCCATTGGTAAGGAAGAAGATTCCCGTTTAGGTGACTTTATTGAAGCAGATGGTGAAACTCCCGAAGATGAAGTGTCAAAAAGTTTATTACGGGAGGATTTAGAAAGTGTACTTGATACCCTAAGCCCGAGAGAAAGGGATGTTTTAAGATTACGATATGGACTAGATGATGGCCGGATGAAAACCTTAGAAGAAATTGGCCAAATATTTAATGTAACTCGAGAGAGAATACGTCAAATCGAAGCGAAAGCACTCAGAAAATTACGTCATCCTAACCGCAATAGTATCCTCAAAGAGTATATTCGTTAATAGTTAATCCTTAATAGTTGATAATTTTTATAACAAAGATCAACTATCAACTATCAACTGTCAACTAATTAAAAAGCCCACTTCTAATTTATTCAGAAGTGGGCTTTTTATTGAGTAAATTTAATTTAAGCTTCGTCAGTGTCTAAATCACTATCAATTTGTTTCAGGTGAATATGCTTATAACCTAATTTAATTTCAAACTCATCACCGGGTTTTAAGCCCATTTCAGCAGTATAGGTAGCACCAATTACAATTTGACCATTTTTGTGTACACTAACTTTAAAGGTAGGTTCGCGACCACGACCATCTTTAACACCATCAGGATCTAAAGCCACCCCTCTCGCTGCTAAGACTGCGTCGTAAAATTCCGTTAAATTGACGCGAGTTTGGCCGCTTTTTGAAGTGGTGTAATAACCGCAAAGTTTCGCAGTTTCACGACGGGGTTTATTGGATAACTCTTTTACTTTTTGAAGTAGCGCTTTTCCTGTTAAGGGAGCTGTTGCTTGTTCTGTCATAATCTTACCTAGATTTTGTGTTTATATAGTAAGTGGCTTTTAATTTTTGCCTCTTTTTTATCTTATTTAAAATATACCTTATTCCGCACCAAAAAAAAAATTTTTTTTATTATTTTAAATTTTTTTCCTTAATCACCTGTTATCAGCTAACTGAGAGTTAAATATGTGGCTTTTTCTTAAGCCGATACATTATATATATAACCATGTTAAGGAGGTTGTTATAATTTTCTTAGACAAAAGAATCTCAAGGGAATTTATGAATTCTGACCACCTAACAACAAAAATCAGACTAAGATAGTCAAAGAAATTGTCTAGGAATCAAAGTTTTTAACTTTTTTCACTAGCTCTGATCAAGCTAAAATTTAAGAGGAATACCAGAAAATCTCATATTTTGTCACTATGGAAGTTACTTTTAAAATCACCAGACAGGAGCACAATAGTGGACCTAGAGTAGTAAATTATACTTTAGATGTACAACCAGGAAATACGATTCTTGACTGTTTAAATCGGATTAAATGGGAAGTAGATGGAAGTTTAGCTTTTCGAAAAAATTGTCGCAATACTATTTGTGGTAGTTGTACCGTAAAAATTAACGGTCGTTCGGCTTTGGCTTGTAAGGAAAATATAGCTTCGGAGTTAAATCGTTTACAAAAAATTGACCCCAATTCTCCCCTTGAAATTACCATCGCTCCCATGGGAAATTTCCCGATTATTAAAGATTTGGTGGTAGAAATGAAAGCTTTTTGGGATAACTTAGAAAAAGTCGAACCTTATGTCAGTAGTAAAGGAAGAATTATCCCGGAAAGGGAATTTTTACAGACTCCCGAAGAGAGGGAAAAATTAAATCAGACGGGTAATTGTATCCTCTGTGGTGCGTGTTATTCTGAGTGTAATGCGGCAGAAGTTAACCCGAAATTCTTCGGTCCCCATGCTTTAGCAAAAGCTCAACGTATCCTGACCGATTCCAGAGATAATCTCACCGAAGTTCGCTTAGAAAATTATCATAATACTGACGGAGTGTGGGGTTGTACCCGTTGTTTTTTGTGTAATAGCGTTTGTCCCATGGAAGTCGAACCCATGGACCAAATTAGTAAAATTAAAGGGGAATTATTGCAACGAAAAGATCAATCTGACAGCACCATGATTCGTCACCGTAAAGTTTTGGTTAATTTAGTCAAAGAAGGTGGCTGGGTTGATGAACGTAAATTTGGCGTTTTTGTGGTGGCCAATTATTTAAAAGATTTGAAGGGTTTATTGAGTATTTTGCCTTTAGGTTTGAGAATGGTTACAAATCGCAAGTTTCCCGTTTCCTTTGAACCTTCGGAGGGTACAAAAGAAGTGCGTAAAATCATTGAAAGTGTGCAACAAGAAACAAGTCGTTAGATATTGTAGGGTGCGTCAGACCGAAAGTTGTATATAATAAGCATAAACTAACAATCTGACGCACCCTACTTCTTTAGCGCTAAAGCGCAACAACGAACCATGTTTACTTTAATTGTGAATAAACATAATTGGTGAAAGCACCTTCATTAAGTTTATGCCAAGCATAAATCCGATTACGAAACTGCTTCCAATCTTCATAAATCGCTTTAAAATCCGCATCTTTAGCGGCAAATTCATCGAAAATAGCCAAAGATTCCTTTTCCGCTGCGGCTAAAATTTCTTGACTATAGGGGCGTAATTGTGTGCCACTAGCAATCAACCTTTGCAATGCTTCATTATTCAAAGAGTCGTAACGTGCCAACATAGTTGTATTTGACTCAAAAGCCGCAGTGGTGATGGCCTCTTGATATTGAGGAGGAAGTTTATTCCACTCATTCAAATTTATTTGTAATTCTAAAGTAGCACCGGGCTCCCACCAACCCGGATAATAGTAATACTTAGCAACTTTATTAATACCGAGTTTTTCATCATCATAGGGACCCACCCATTCCGCCGCATCAATTGCCCCCGTTTGCAACGCTTGGAAAATTTCGCCACCGGGCAAATTTTGCACCGTTACCCCAAGTTTAGACATAACTTGACCACCTAATCCCGGAATGCGCATTTTTAGGCCCTTTAAATCGTTGAGGGTTGCCACTTCTTTTCTAAACCAACCCCCCATTTGGGTCCCCGTATTACCACAGGGAAACTGAATTACATTGAACTTACTGGCGTAAATTTCCTGTAGTTTTTTCAGCCCACCTCCCTGATAAAGCCAAGCATTTTGTTGTTGCGCAGTTAAGCCAAAAGGAAGGCAGGTCCCGAAAGCTAAAGCCGGACTTTTGCCAATATAATAGTAAGATGCTGTGTGACCACATTGCACCGCTCCCTGAGACACGACATTGAGCACTTCCAACCCCGGTGCGATTTCTCCCGCAGCTCGCGGTGTAATCTTAAATTTACCACCTGTGAGGGCAGCCAGGCGATCGGCTAAAACCTGCGCTCCCCCGAAAATGGTTTCCAAAGAAGGTGGCCAACTTGTGGCCATTTGCCATTCTATACTCGGTAAAGTCCCCGTTGACTGCGCTTCCGATTGCTTTTGGGCTGCTTGACAACCCCCTACAATTGCGACACTGGTAGCGGCGATCGCCCCTTGACTAAAACCCTTTATTATTGAACGACGTTTCATAAAATCCTGAGTTGTTTATTATTGTGAAAATATCATAAAAGAAGTTTCAGATTTTGGTTAAAATTAAATAGCATAAATATTTACTACTAATTGTTGCTACTATTATGCCAGCACAAAAACTCTCCATTTCCTTACCAGATTCCTTAGTCAGGTTTATTGAAGATTACCAGAAAGCCAAAGGTTGCTCATCTCGTTCTCAGGTGATTGAATCAGCATTAATTAGCTTACAAAATAAAGAATTAGAAATAGCTTACCAAAAAGCCTCTTTGGAAGTTGAACCAGATTGGGATGTTACTGTTAATGATGGATTAGCCGATGAAACGTGGTAAGATTTATTATACAAACTTGAATCCCCTGGTAGGAGCTGAAATCGCCAAGCGTTGCCATGTTTTAATCGTCAGCAATGATCTTAATAACCGTGTTGCTACTACGATCACAATTTTGCCCATTACTTCCAATGTGAATCAGATTTATCCCTTTGAAGTCTTCCTCGAATCTGATCAAAGTGGTCTACCAAAACCGTCCAAAGTTCAAACCCAACAAATACGCACTATTTCTAAGTTGCGTATTCAAGGAGATGTGGTTGGTTGCTTAAACGCTGCCTTAATGCTATTAGTAGAAAATGCTCTCCAACTGCATTTATTCTTAAATTAGATACTGTTTTAAGCCCTTTTTTATTAAATTGACCCTTGAAAAATTTGGTTGGCGGTTAAATTTAATTCAGAAAAAATGTTAGAAATAAGACGATTTTCTCCTTTAAATAATGTTACTTGATATTCCCCATCTATTAATTGACAAATGCTAATTGTTGGCTCTTTCGGTGTGCCAATAAATCTGGCTGAACCCAGCGCCAAATAATCAATGATCCAAAATTCTGCGATTCCTAAACTTTCATAATCATCAAATTTTTTGACGTAATCATCTCGCCAATTTGTACTAACAATTTCTATCACTAATTGAGCAGAATTTCCTAATGAAATCGAGGAAGATTTTTCCCAATAAGGATCATTTACTAAATTGGTCTTATCTAAGACAATTAAATCAGGAAGATAGGCCGTTTTAATACGATTGGGTTTTACTGCAGCCGAATTGGGAATGATATAAGGTAATTTTAATCGTCTAATTTCCATTGCTAATTCACCAAAAAGAAAACCGCCGATTTCTTCATGTTTACCAATAGGTCTTTTCATTTCTACTAATTTTCCATCCCTTAATTCGTATTTTTTGCCATCTTCAGGATATTGCTCAATATATTCATCAAAACTGAGAAGTTTGGGCCTAGTTTGTGTCATCATATTATTTTTTGCTTATATACTAATACTTTTTTCGGAAAAATTTGCTAGGAATTATCTACCCCCATTATCCTATTATTAACAAATATTTGTTTGAGTTTAAATAAATGCAATCAAAAAAATTTTCTAACATTGGCTCACTACTGAAAATATCAAGTTTTATTGACAATTTTACCGAAAAATTAGCATTTTTGACTAATTGGATCATTTTATTAACGATAGGTGTTGGTTTTTTTAACGTGGTTGCCCGTTATGTTGGCCGTTTTGTCGGTGTGAACCTTTCCTCTAACGCTTTTATTGAGTTGCAATGGTATCTTTTCTCCTTGGCTTTTTTATTCGGCTTTGCTTACATTCTCAAACATGGAGAAAATGTCAGAGTTGATTTTATCTATAGTCATTGGAGCGAAAAACGACGGGCGATCGTCGATTTTATCGGTACAATTGTGTTTTTAATTCCCTTTTGTCTGATGGGAATTTATGTCACCTTTAACCCTGTCTTAACCTCTTGGGGCTACTTGCCAGATGGTTCATGGAGTGAATGGGAAATTTCCTCAGATGCCAATGGCTTGCCCCGTGCGCCAATAAAAACCATGCTCCCCGTTGGCCTATTATTGTTACTATTGCAAAGCATTTCTCAGGCGATCAAGTACCTTGCTGTAATCCTCGATTATCCGCAGGTTGCTGAACAACTACGCTTAGACAATTCAGAAAATATTAATATTGAATAGGAGGAATTATGGGTTTTGAATGGTTGGCCATCCTTATGTTTGGTGGCTTTTTTGTCATTTTAATGACGGGTTATCCAGTGGCTTTTTCCTTTGCTGGAACAGCCATCATTTTTGGCGGCATTGGTTTAAGTGTTGGCGCTTTTGACCTAAATCGCCTGCTCCTCTTACCAAATATCTGGTTTGGGACCATGTCCAACTTTACTCTTTTAGCAATTCCCTATTTTATTTTTCTCGGTTCGGTGCTGGAAAAATCAGGTTTAGCGGAAGAGTTGCTTGAAACTATCAGCATGATTTTAGGGAGGTTACGGGGAGGACTTGCTTTAGCAGTCGTCATTGTGGGAACTTTGTTGGCTGCGACAACTGGCGTGGTTGCAGCTACCGTCATTGTAATGGGGATGCTTTCCTTACCAATTATGTTGCGCTATGGTTACGATAAAAAGTTGGCCGCTGGGGTCATTGTTGCGTCGGGAACTTTAGCTCAATTAATTCCCCCCAGTTTGGTGTTAGTCATCCTCAGTGATCAATTAGGCGTATCCGTCGGCGATTTATTCTTGGGTGCCTTGTTACCCGGTTTAATGTTGTCTGGTTCTTATATTTTGTATATTATCTGGTTATCCTTCGTTTCACCTGAAAAAGTTCCTGCGCTACCTCCTGATGTGCCTATTATCAAGGGAAAAGCCCTAATTAGACAGATTTTTAAGGCGGTTGTACCCCCCGTTTTATTGGTTTTAGTTGTTTTAGGCAGTATTTTCTTTGGGATTGCTACACCAACGGAAGCGGGAGCAGTGGGAGCAGTGGGAGCTTGTTTGCTTGCCTTTTTAAATCGACGTTTAACACCGCAATTGATTAAAGATGCGGCACACGCTACGGCGGTTATTACAGCGTTAGTGATGATGATTTTATTCTGCTCCTCCCTGTTTAGTTTAGTATTTGACGCTTTAGGCGGAAAAATTTTAATTACTGGTTTATTGACTAAAGTTCCAGGAGGACATTTGGGCTTTTTAATTATTAGTAATATTGCTATTTTTATACTTGGGGTTTTCCTCGAATTTATCGAAATTTGCTTTATTGCCATGCCATTATTTGTCCCCGCAGCCCAAGCTTTAGGTATTGATATGGTGTGGTTTGGGGTGGTAATGGCCATTAATTTACAAACCGCTTTTATCTCTCCTCCCGTGGGTTTTTCCCTGTTTTATTTACAAAGTGTTGCTCCTAAAGAAGTTAGCACTTTAGACATTCATAAAAGCGCGATTCCTTTTATGATTTTACAGTTTATTGTGTTAGTAATTGTCATGTTATTTCCCCAAACTGTGCGCTTTTTAATTGATATTTCTGCCACGAGTTGAAATTAGTAAGATGGGCAAATATTAAGCTTATATTTTGCTTTTTATAAAGACAGTTTTTTCGCTCACCCTACCATTTTACATTTACAATTCTAATGATTTGATTAAACTTAAGGGCATTAAATATTTACTCAAAAATTGGGCATAATTAGCGTTAAGATAGTCCTTATATTCCGTTTGTTCAGCTACATAAGTCTGAAAAAATGCTACACTTAATCCTTTAACATATTCTTGAGCTATTTTTGGATCTGGCCCTCTTATTTCCAGAGAAATAGGAATACTACCTGATGATTCATTTAAGGTGGAAAAATGTGTTCCTTTTTTCATTAAAACTAGGTATTTTTCGGGATTATTTAACCAGATAAACGGTTTAATTTGTTCTGCTAATGCTGGAGTTACAGCATCATTACTCCCAGATATAAACATTACTGGAATCTCAATTTGACTCAAATTTTCTTCACCAAATATTGCGCTAGTTAAAGGGTTAATGGCCATAACAGCAATAATTCTTTCATCCTTTAAAATATAATCCCGTCTTGGTAATTTTAAAGCTAAACATTGTAATAATAAAGAAGCATTAAAATTTTTATTATTATTAATTTGACAATTCTTGCTCAATTCTTCCCAATTTAAGGGTGCGCCCGCTAATGCTAAACTGGTATAAGCTCCGAAAGACTGCCCCATAATTCCTACTCGTTTAACATTAATTTCTTTACCTAACAAAACATCTAACTCATTTAAAACAAAAGTAATGTCTAAAGGTCGATCAATTAATTCCTGTGGTACTGTTACAGTATTGGCTAAACCGCTTAATAAACTATCAATTTGACTCGCATCATTGCCAGGATGTTCTAATACGGCAACGGCAAAACCCCAGGAGGCTAAATGTTTCGCCAAATAATCAAAAGTAGTGCGGTCTGATCCTAAACCGTGGGATATTATGATTAAAGGTGCGTTTTTGCTCTCAGGTTGATATAAATCTACTGGTATAATTCGGTTGCGTTTTAAATCTTTTAAGTCCAAAGTCTTGACAGAAAACTTATTTACCCCTTGTTGAAGTAAGTCTTTGGGTGAGGGGGAAAAAGAGCTTGTTTGATTACTTCTTTCGGCTTGAGCTTCTGATTCAATAGAGGCGATCGCCTTGGTAGTATCCTCAATGGCCTTGGTAACTAAATTAAAAACTTCTAAACCTTCCCCAGAAGAAATCCTAATTTCAGAAGTAGGAAACTGTTTGAGAATATTAACAGGAGTTAAACCATTTTCATCGGCTGATGCTAAAATTAAAGCTCCTCTAAGAGCATAAAAGCCATTAATTTCCCCATTAGTTTGGATGATTTCTCCTACCTTTTTTAAGATCGTTTCCCCTTGATAAGAATTAAGAAAATCAGCAATAGTAACAGTGTCTAAATCAGCTTTAGTTTGTAAAATTTCCTGAAATTTTTGTAATTGTTCTGGTGTAAATTTGTGAGTATAATTAGCTAAGTCGGGTTCAATTTTACCCGTTAGAGAATAGGTTTCCAAACTTTTAACTGATAGAGAAAACTCTAAAGGTCCATATTCTAAAATAATTTTTTCAGCTGCTACTACCCGGTTTGTTGTAATCAGACCAAAAGACAAAAGTAACAGTGCAAGTTTATTGAGAGAAAAACGAAAATTCATATTTTATTTACCATGATGAGAGAGATATTGTGATTATTTTCAAAAAATATTTTTACAGTAAATATACTAATCAATTATTTGTTAGTAAATTTTAATAAATAAGAGAATAAATAAAAGAATAAATCTAACTTAAGTATATAATAATAACTTCACAAATTACAATGGGGAGGCCATGGTTATGAGTAGTTTAGCTGGAAGGGATTTATTGAGCATCGCAGACTTAAATGGTCAACAGATTGCGGAATTATTGAAATTAGCTGCCGCTTTAAAAAGCAAAGAATTGTCTGTAACTTGCAATAAAGTGCTGGGATTGTTATTCTATAAAGCTTCTACCCGTACAAGGGTGTCGTTTAGTGTGGCAATGTATCAGTTAGGTGGTCAAGTAATTGACTTAAACCCCGATAGAACCCAAGTAGGAAGGGGAGAGCCTTTGATTGACACAGCAAGGGTTTTAGATCGATATTTAGACATCTTGGCGATTAGAACATTCGAGCAGAAAGATTTAGAAACCTTCGCAAATTATTCGCAAATTCCTATCATAAATGCACTGACAGATTTAGAACATCCTTGCCAAATTTTAGCCGACTTTTTAACAATTCAAGAAACATTTGGTAAGTTATCTGGTTTAACTTTAACCTATTTAGGAGATGGAAATAATGTAGCTAATTCCCTACTTTTAGGTGGAGTATTAATGGGAATGAATGTTAATATTGCCACTCCTAAAGATTATCAAATTCAACCTGAAATTATTGAGCAAGCGAAAAATTTAGCTCAAGAAAATGCGAAGATAATGATTACAAATGACCCGAAAGAAGCGACAGAAAATGCCCATATTCTTTATACAGATGTGTGGGCCAGTATGGGGCAAGAAGACGAAGCTGCTAATAGAATACCAATTTTTCAACCCTATCAAATTAACGATGAATTATTGAAAATTGCTGACCCCGAAGCCATTGTTTTACACTGTTTACCAGCACATCGAGGAGAGGAAATTACCGACTCAGTTATGGAAGGAAAACAGTCGAAAGTTTGGGATGAAGCCGAAAACAGAATGCACGCACAAAAAGCTTTAATTGCTAGTTTATTGGGTGCAGTTTAACAGTTATCAGTTAATAGTTATCAGTTATTAGTTATCAGTTAAAATCTAAGATAATTGATAACTAGATACTAAAATTACTTGACAAATTAACTTATTTCTATTAATTGACGACTGGTTAAAATATCTTCAGAAGTTAATTTTTTAATAGCAGAAATAGGAACAGTAACCACCTTAATTGATTCACCAATTGCATTAAATACCTCCAAAATACAGCCTTTTTCTCCTCCCTGAGGATGTGGTATAATATCAAGTAAAGTAGCAACATCTCCTTTTTTTAATTGATATTCAGGAATATCACGAGTTAAGGCAATTTCTTGATATAATTCAAATTCCATAATTTTATCCTCGATTAGGTTTTAAGGTAATAAAGTAAAATTGATTGTCAATTTTACGCTGTAACCAAATTGTAACAACAAATAAATTTTGATGGTTGACTCCTTTTAATTCACCAATAACTTGATAATATTTCCCGTATTCATCGGTTATGTCTTTAATTGCGTCATTTTCTTTAATTAATTCTTGAATTGCTGTTCTTAATTGTTGCCAATTTGCTAAGGTAAATCCAGCTTGTAATAAATATTTTGATTTATCGTTTTTTTGTTTAAATACTAATAAGTATTTGGTTAGTTTAGCATCAGGAATAATCGCATTTTCTGGTATTTTCATGGTTTAATTTTAAACGCTTTCTGTCATAATAAACTTTTATTAACATAAAATTATCTCAATTAATTACTATTTTGAAACATGATTAAATTATCTCCTAACATTAAAAACAAAATTTATCAACCTTTGAAAATAGGTTCAGTGACCATAAATAGTCGGGTATTACAGTCACCTTTATCCGGTGTTACTGACTTGGTTTTTAGAAGATTAGTGCGCAAATATGCTCCCGAATCAATGTTATATACCGAAATGGTCAATGCTAAAGAAATACACCATTTGCGAGAAATCCCCAAGCTAATGGAAATTGACCCCAACGAACAACCAATCAGCATTCAATTGTTTGATTGTCGCCCCGACTTCATGGGAGAAGCTGCCCAGAAAGCCGTCTCAGAAGGCGCTAAAACCGTCGATATTAACATGGGTTGTCCCGTTAACAAAATCACCAAAAAAGGCGGTGGAAGCTCACTCCTGCGCCAGCCAGACACCGCAGAAGCGATAATTAGGAGGGTGGTGCAGGCAGTGGATGTTCCCGTAACCGTCAAGACCCGTTTGGGCTGGAATGAAAGCGAGATCAATATTGTTGATTTTGCCCTCAGAATGCAGGATGCGGGAGCTGCGATGCTAACTTTGCATGGTAGAACCAGAGAACAAGGTTATACGGGTTCGGCAAACTGGGAATGGATAGCCAAGGTTAAGGAAAATTTGTCAATTCCTGTGATTGCGAATGGGGATATTTTTAGTGTTGAAGCTGCGATTAAATGTTTGGAAATAAGCAATGCTGACGGAGTCATGTGTAGTCGTGGTACGTTAGGTTATCCTTTTTTGGTAGGAGAAATTGACCACTTTTTTAAGACAGGAAATATTTTAAATAAACCAAATTCTAGCGAACTTTTAGAATGTGCTAAAGAGCATTTAAAAGGGTTATATTGGTATAAAGGATATAAGGGAATTTTGCAATCTCGTAAACAAATGGCTTGGTATTGTAAAGGTTTTCAAGGTGCGGCCGAATTACGGGAAAAAATGTTTCAAATTAATTCCTTAGAAGATGGGTTACAATTATTAGATGAAGCGATTTTATGCTTAAGTAGAAAACAATAAAAAGGTAGGAAAATTATGAAAAATATCTTTAAATTAGCCTCTGTTTTCTTAAGTTTAAATCTCGTATTTAATCTCCCTGTTAAAGCAGAAACAAGTTTACAAATTGACTACCTATAAATCTGATTTCTAACCCCCCAATCTATATTTACGGTTAAATTGTTAGTATTATCATAATTCAATCCTAATTTAGTATTTACATAGATATTTTAAAAGGTTTATAATCAGAATAATTGAGATTAATTAGAGGTTAATTATGAAAGGAATTAATTTTATTATTGACAAAAAAAACGATAAAAAAAGCTGTATTAATAGATTTAGAAGAATGGGGGAAACTTTGGGAAGATTTTTATGATGTTTTAGTATCCCATAGTAGAGAATATGAATCCGAAATTTCTTGGGATGAATTAAAACAAGAATTAAATTAGGGTGGGCAAAAATTATAGTTATTTATGAGATAATAAGTATCATTTGTTTTACCAATATTACCGTTTATATAATAAATAATTTTCTTAATAATTAACTGATCTAAAAATGACAAATAAAAATGCTGGAGTGATAGCTGCTGGACATAAGAAAACAGCGGCAGCAGGAGCGGAAATTTTAGCTCAAGGAGGTAATGCTTTTGATGCCGCAATTGCGGCTATGTTAGCAAGTTTCGTAGTAGAATTCCCCCTTACAAGTCTTGCTGGAGGTGGTTTTCTGCTTGCACATACGAAAAATAATGAGAATATTTTATTCGATTTTTTTACACAAACTCCTCGCTATAAAAAGACACTTGAAACACTCGATTTTTACTCAGTAAATTTAGATTTTGGTGGACAAACTCAGGCCTTTCATATCGGTTTAGGTTCCATGGCAACTCCGGGGAATTTAGCAGGGATATTTGCGGTACATAAAAAGTTAGGAAAGTTCCCTTTTCATGTAATAGCTGAACCTGCCATAAATTACGCTGAAAATGGTTTTGAAATTAGCAAATTTCAGGCTTTTTGTTTACAGTTATTAGAGCCAATTTTACTCGCTTCTAATGATGGTAAAAAGATTTTTGCACCCCAAGGAACTTTACTTAAACAGGGTAATCTTTGTTATATGAAAGATTTGGCAAATACCCTCAGAATTTTAAGTAAAAAAGGTGCTGATGAATTATATAACGGTGAAATTGGCCATCAATTAATTAAAGATTGCGAAAAATTAGGCGGATATTTAACCTTAGAAGACTTAACAAATTACCAAGTTACTGTTAGAAAACCCTTAAAAATTAACTACCGTGGCCATGAATTATTGACGAATCCTCCGCCAAGTTCAGGAGGAGCATTAATCGCTTTTAGTTTAAAATTATTAGAGTCCATAAATCTCGATAATATTGAATTTAATAGTGCCAAACATAGACAGATTTTAGCACAAGTAATGTCCCTAACTAATGAAGGTAGAAAAGATGGTTATGATCAGCATATTTATGACCCTAAAATAGTCGAAAAATTCTTGGAAATCCAACATTTACAACCCTATCAAAACCAGTTAATTAATAATATTAATAAATGGGGAAGTACAACTCATATTAGTGTGATTGACAGGTCAGGAAATGCGGCCAGTGTTACCTCTTCAAATGGAGAAGGTTCGGGTTATATCATTCCAAATACTGGAATTATGGTTAATAATATGTTAGGAGAAGAAGATTTAAACCCTTTAGGTTTCCATCAATGGCAATGTAATCAGCGCATTTCTTCCATGATGTCTCCGACAATTGTGTTAAAAAATGGTAGGCCAGAAATAGTATTAGGTTCGGGAGGTTCAAATAGAATTAGAACCGCAATTTTTCAGGTAATTTCTAACTTATTGGATTTAAAATTACCCATTAAAAAAGCAGTGGAAAGTCCGCGAGTTCATTGGGAAAATAACATTTTTAGTATTGAACCTCCCTTTAAGGAAACTATTAATAATAACCAACTTCCTGACTCTACAAAACTCGTTTTATGGGATCAGCAAAATATGTTTTTCGGAGGAGTAAATGGGGTTATTAAAACTGATTCTGGTGATGTAGATGGAGCAGGCGATCCACGTCGAGAAGGTGCATTTTTAATAGTAAATTAACCCTCTAAATTGCTGTGGTGGGCAATGGCGAATCTAACTTGACAATTTTCCCATTAATTAATCGCGCCATTTCCCACCCTACTAACTAAGTTAAAAAACAGACAATTAACCTAAAATTATTAGGACAATTATTATTACTAAAAATATGCCAAAAATACCCGTAATTACTATACCAAAAGGTTATAAAGCTCAAGCTAGAGATACCAGTTTAGAAGTCGATATTTGGCAATTTCAAAGATGGCAAAATATGTCTTTATTGCAAAAAGCTAATTTAATTGTTGGAGCAACAAGAGGATGTCGTCAATTAACTTTAATGGGGATTAAAAATCAGTATTCTGAGAAAACTTTAGCAGAACAAAGACACTTATATGCACAAAGAATTTTAGGAGAAAAAGTTAGTAACTTAATTAAAAATATCGACATAAAAAAAGAAATCATGATCGGAAATCCCATCGAATTAGCCTTATTAATGGCTAAAATATTTGACAATTTGGAAATACCTTATTTTGTTGGTGGTTCTGTTGCAAGTTCTCTCTGGGGCGAAAGTCGCGCTACTTTAGATATTGATTTAGTCGCTGATTTAACCATGGCTAAAATGAATGATTTTATTGTTTGTGTTGAAGATATTTTTTATATTAGTGAAAATGCGGTTAGAGAGGCAATTATTTATCAATCTAGCTTTAATTTAATTCACTTTGAAACTAATGAAAAAATAGATATTTTTGTATTAGGTAAAAAACCTTTATTACAAGAAGAAATGCAGCGTAAAAAATTACAACAAGTAACAGAAGAAAATGAGTTTTTATATTTAGCAAGTCCCGAAGATATTATTTTGCAAAAATTAATTTGGTATCGTGATGGAAATCGAATTTCTGACCGTCAATGGCGAGATATTTTAGGAGTATTAAAAACACAATCAAGTAACTTAGATTTCGATTATCTAAAGTATTGGTCAAAACTTGAAAACTTATCTGATTTATTAAATCAAGCTTTATTAGAAGCAGGTTTACAGTAGTATGACCAATCAGTGTAACAAATTGTAACAACCTCTTGACCAATGAAAAAAAAATCATACATTGAGATTAGTCAAAATTAGAGGAAAATTCTATGAAAAAAAGAACTAACTTTTATGTAAAAGCGACTGTAATTGCCGTATTATCAACGTTTTTACTAAACGACGTGGTTTTAGCACATTCCGGTGGTACGAATAGTGACGGTTGCCACACCAACAAGAAAACTGGTGTTTATCATTGCCACAAAAAATAGGTGTCACCATGAACAAGAAATCTAAAACCTTCGGGAAAGCGCTAGGAATTGGGATTTTATCAACATTTTTGCTTAGTAATGTAACCTTAGCACATGGTGGACGTACTAATAGCGAAGGTTGCCACACCAACAAGAACACTGGTTCATATCACTGTCACGGTGGTGGTGGAAGTTCTAGTGGTGGAAGTTCAGGAAATAGTAATTCAGGAAGTGGTAATTCAGGAAGTTCAGGAAATAGTAATTCAGGAAGTTCAGGAAGTCGTAGTTATAATTATCTACCTGTGACCATCGAAAATCTCGAAAGTTGTAGCATTTGGGTTAAATTAGGAATGAAAGGTGAAGCAGTAGGAGCTGTGCAAAAATACCTGGCCAAACTCAATTATTTACCCATGAATGCTCCAGATGGTGTTTTCGGTCAAGCAACCGAGGCTGCGGTGAAAAAATATCAGCAAGACAAGGATTTAACAATAGATGGAATTGTGGGTTGTAAAACTTTTGCAGCCTTAGAAAATGACGTTGAACAATAAAAAATTAATGCTTTTTATGGTTAGCTGGGCAATTATTTGATCATAAATAATTGCCCAGTTTATCTCAGTAATTATTTCGTTAAAAATGTTATGCTTTTTAACAGATCATAAAATTATCATAATTATTATGAATATTGAAGCAAAAATTGTACAAACTCTGAAAAAAATGCCTATATCTTTCCAAAAAGAATTGTTACATTATGCAGAATATCTTGAGGAAAAATATACGAATAATGATTCTGTTCAACACAATTCTTCTGAGCTTATTGCTGATTTTAACCAAGCTTGGCAGGAAGCGATGACTGGACAAACTATTCCGGTTAGTGAACTTTGGAAAGAATCTGAACATGAGTAATAATTTCTCAATTAAAGTCGAAGCTACTCTTACATTTAAACGCAATTTAGACAATCTTGGTAAAAAATATCGTCATATTCTTAATGATATAAAACCGATAATTAAACAACTTGAAACTGGAGATTTACCCGGAAAACGTATTTCAGGAATTAATTATCAAGTGTTTAAATTACGAGTAAAAAATAGTGATATTCAAAAAGGAAAAAGTGGGGGTTATCGTCTTATTTATTATGTTAAAACAGAAGAAGGAATTGTGTTATTAACTATTTATACAAAATCTGAGCAAACTAACATTAGTAACCAAGAAATTATTAATATTATTCAAAATTATCAAAAATAGCCCTTAGTAGGGTGGGTAAAATGGCGTTAAATATTGTAAAATAATTTTCAATTATTATCCATTTTGCCCACCGTTTTTTGTGCCGGATAATGGCGATTAAAGACGGATAATATTAGCATAAATTAATTGCAACCTTACCCACCCTACTAACTGAAGTTGTTAATAATTATTAGGGAATATAAACACATTATTTTATAATTTAAGCCGCTATTTGTACTGTACCAATTTTTGTTTTTGCATCGGGTATTTTTTCGCCTCTTTCTGTTAAGATTTCTAGGTAAAATTCAATTGCTTCTTTAATATTTTCTTGGACTTCTTCAAAAGTATCACCAATACTAACACAACCGGGTAAATCTGGTACAATTGCACCCCAATTTGTGTCTCCTTTTTCATAAATAACGATATATTCTTTCATTATTAATCTCCTATTTGTGCTTGTTTAAAAATAGCCGATAATGTACCTTTAGGAATATCATTACTCAATTTACCTGGTACAACAACTATTCCAGGTTTAATATCATGTGCCAATACCCTGTGACTTCCTCGCATTCTAATTTGATACCACCCATCTTGTTCTAATTTTTTTAAGACATCTTTAACTTTCATTCTTATTTTTTGTAAAATTATATCTCATTTTAAACTATTTTATCACCAATAATTAAAGAACTTATCAATAAACGACATATATTAGTATCAATTAGATAATCTAGTTTCCTCCCATTCCTCTCTAATTTGTCTTTGCCAAGTTACTGAATTAATGTTTTTAAAAGCTGTTACTTTTCCCGATAATTCGTTAATTTGATGGCTATTTTTAGATTTTGGTTTAATAATAACCTGTACTTCCAAAGATTCTTCAATCTGTCCTTGATATTCAGGGGGAATAATAATCATTCCCTGATTAATCTTAGTGATAAATTTAATAGTTTGATTCATATTTAATAGCAGAAATGGTGAAAATTGTTACAAAACTTAACATTTATGATCAGACAAATCCCTAATTAAGCAAAATTATCGTGTTAGACTAATGCGTCTAAACCAGTGAATGTAACTTATTTTTTCACTCATAAATGCTTGTAAATATCTCAACTTATCTAATGATTTAGAGCCGATTTCTGGCGGTATTTCTACTAATTGTAAAACTAAATAAATAATTAAACAACTATAAATTTGTAGAGTAATACCATTGGTATTTTTACATATTAATTTATCTAGTTTGAGATGCATTTTTAAAAATTTCCACAAGGTTTCTATGGCCCATCTTTTACGATAAATTTCTGATACTTCTTCATCACTTATT
>JAABRE010000018.1 GCA_011391125.1 Synechococcales cyanobacterium S06 | reverse complement strand
TTCAAGAAAAAGGCAGAAAAAAATTGAAAAAAAGAGTAAATCTTATTGTAATAAAGGCAATAGGAGTGTTTTTGCTGTCAAAAATTAGTAAATAATAGCAGATGACAAATAATTAATAATGTTGATCGTTTAAAAATCGAAAAAAGAGCTAATAAAGATAAAAGTTTTGCTCTTTCTTTCGTTTAAATTTTGAGAATGAAAACACCCTGCCTTGAAAGGGGGGTACATCCTTCTTGATGCGACTGGAATAACGGGAATATTTTTTTTCAATACCCAAAGTCGCCAATAAAGCTAAACAGATCACAATTAGGGGTACGACTATAAATAAGCTATTAATGGGAGCTTTTAGCGTTTCTAAGGGGGTTTGAATCAGTTTTTGACCGAAAAAGACCTGACTACCTATGTTGCTGCTTAAAATCAGGCCTGTTTGCTGCACCTTTTTTAGTAGAATACCGCCACTAATCCCACCGATGACAATTCCCACCATCAACATTGACCAAGAAGTCCCCACAATTTGCGAGCGATTATCTTCATCTGAGACATCCACCAACAAAGCGGCAAAGGGCGTGGAACTAGAACTCAATGCCAAACCATAAACAGCAAAAATCGCGCCCAAAAGTAAGGTAAAAATCGTAGTTTGAGGATTCCACACCCAACCGCCGGCTTCCCTGACTAACTCGGCCAATTTCCACATAATTTGTACTGCCGTAAAAGCAGCGAGGGAAAAACCAATAGCCCCCAACCACACGTAACCGCTACGATGTAAATTAAATATCGGTTTTGAGTCGGATAATTGGCCAAACAAAACCCGAGCAGGAGCTACAAATTGATGCATTGCTAAAGCTCCCGCAGCCACTGTGGCTGGAATACCCAACTCACTGATCATCACCCGATTAAGAATACCCAAGGTTAGAATCGACATGATTCCTAAACCCATTTGGAATAATCCTAATCGAAACATTGTTAATAGGTTTACCTTCATTGTTGTCATCGTCATTGTTTTTCGTTCACGGAAAGGAGGTTATCTGTTGGTGTCATGGTCTTGGATTTCTGGCTCACGCAAAGTCGCCAAGGCGCTAAGGGGGTTATCTGTTGGTGTCATGGTCTTGGATTTCTGGCTCACGCAAAGTCGCCAAGGCGCTAAGGGGGTTATCTGTTGGTGTCATGGTCTTGGATTTTTTTAATGCTTTGATAATTTGTCGGTTGGCTTCTGGGAATTGATATTCATCAATTTCTCTTAATGTTACCCAACGAATTTCTTGACATTGTATAGTTTGTGGTACTCCTCCTAAATATTTACAATAATGGACAATTAAGGTAATTTTAAATTTACTATAATTATGCTCAATTGTTATTAAGTGTTTTCCTACTTCAATTTCTAAGTCTAGTTCTTCTTTTATTTCGCGATAAATACACTGCTCAACTGTTTCGTTTGCCTCTATTTTGCCGCCAGGAAATTCCCATAAACCAGCCATTAATCCTTGCTCAAGTCGTTTATCTATTAATATTTTTCCCTCATTATTCCTAATCACCGCTACACCAATATGTTTATGGGGTAAGCTAGATAAGTTGTTAATCATAATTACTGATTTTGCTATTTTAACTTATCTATTTTACCCCTATTTTTTCTTTTATTTAATACTTTTTACCTTATATTTTTTATTGCTTAAATTAATAGTTGATAGTTGATGATTTTAAGTTCTTATCATAAAATTTAGCAACTACTAACTATAATCGTTAAATAATTTTAATCAGGTTCAAAGGTTGATTGCTCTACCCCGGAAAGTGCTCGCTCAAAGTTCATTCTTTGTTCAGCGTTTCGTAAAAAATAACCACTCATCATCGCCGAGGCTAATAAACGCCCTAAATGCTCTCGACTCGTGCTGACAGATATTTCAAAGTGTTCGGCGGGTAAATTGCCTAGTAATCCAATGATATTCCGTTCCATCACCTGAAATACCTCCGCCGAATTTGGTTTGGACATTTGGGCGATTGTTTCGGGATTCAAGGATTGTACATAATGCCACAAGCCCTCTCCTGATTCGTTTTCGTCGTTAAAAAAATTTTGGGAACGATTTCTGGGATTATTCACCGATTTGACCTCCTAATTTGGATGTTTCTACTTTTTTTACTCGGAAAAAAGGATTTGACAGCTAATGATAAGAGGATTAAAAAATATGATGTTCCAGAAAATTCTGGAAGATCAACCCTCGTATACCATAAGTAGATATACTTATTTTTGCTCCGAAGAGCACTCCACTAAAGTGGGTAATGTTTGCCTCGACAATGTTAAAAGAGCTTTTTAAGTTATTGACACAATTTCCCTTTAACTTAATCAATAACGATAGAGCTTAGAACTGGCGGTCATTCTAAGGTATCATGACCCTATTAACGTAGTTCTTGACTCTGATTTTCGATTGATTTATCTGATTTAGATGATTAAATTATCGAGCGCGCAAATAACTCAATCACAAAAATCAAGTAAATCATAGTCAAGAACTGAGTCTGCATCTTAGTCTGGTAATTTCTAGTAAAAACTGGAAATTGCCTAGGGTTTAACTAAGAGATGGGAGAATTTAATCTCTTTACTTCCCAATTTAACAATTATTTTTGAATTTGGCAGTAGAAACCACCTAACTCCCCTTATAGCGTTTTCCACACTTTGACCATGAGCAGGTAAGAACCATCAACTCTTAACTATCAACTATCAACTCTCAACTATCTACTATCAACTATCAACTCTCAACAATTAATTGCCTATAATATGTACCACAATTTCTCGATAATGACTCCTTTGACGATGTTCCCATAAGTAAATTCCTTGCCATGTTCCTAATACTAATCTATTGGTCGCAATGGGGATTTGTTCTGAAGTATTTGTTAACACTGATCTAATATGGGCCGGCATATCGTCTAAACCTTCTGTACTATGAATATACCTCATTTTGTCTTCGGGTACTAATTGCGCAAAAAAGTTTGCTAAGTCTTTTAACACATCAGGATCAGCGTTTTCTTGTATTACTAAAGATGCCGATGTGTGACGCACAAATATTACACATAATCCCGTATCAATGTCAGATTCACTAACTATTTGCTCGACTTTTTTCGTAATATTATGAAATGTTTTTCCTGTGGTTTCTAAGGCGATCGCTTTTTGGTATTGTTTCATTTTTAGTTATTAATTAGTTATTAAAATAATCCACTATTTCTTGAGCTATTTTTTCTGTGCCATCTTTTGCCAAAGGTACTTTTTGACGCGGTTTTTCTGGTATTTCATTAAGAAAATCCCAACTACCTTCAAAAAAGTCTTTTGCAGGAATAATTTGATGGTCAGTATAATTTTTAATCCCTTCTAATAATAATCTCGCTTCGGCAAAATCTTCCCTCGTAATCGAAACAATTGGCAAATCTAATCTGATTGCTTCGGCAAAGGTGCTATACCCCGGTTTAGAAACAATTTTACTGCAAACGGCCATAAAATCCACGGGCCGATATTTTGTATCCGTAATTTTAACTAAGTTCGGTAAATCCGGTGCTTGGCGATCAAAGGTGATAAATCGCCAATCAGCAAAATTACTGAGATTCTGGTAAGGAATTGCGTCTAAACCTAACCCACCAAAGGTTAGTAAAATCGTCTTTTCTGGGGGAGAAGTCAACTTAAATTGTTCTCTTAATTGTTCTATACTGTAGCGAGGATTACCACCAGTTAACCCCACATCCGTAATATTACTGAAAGCAGTCATGGGTTCATGCATCGGGAGACGAAAAAGGCGATCGCACTCTTGGTAACATTTACTACACCAATCGGTAATCTCAGTAAATTCACTACCCCAATCCTGATAAATAAAATCCCAACCAAAATTACTCATCATCCAACAAGGAATCTCCGCAATTTTCCCAATTTTTGCCATTAAAGGGGGAATATCAGCTAAAATTAAATCCACTTTATTAGTTTTCAAATAATTAATTTCCCGGGCCATAATTGAGTTTTGATTATTAATAATGTGCTCCATTTTCGCCTTAGTTGCTATCTTATCCATAGTCAAACTATCGGCTTGAATGACCCCCACATCAAAACTAACTGAACGATGGATAAAATCACCGTCAATGTAAGATTCTAATAACCAACGGGGAGCTTTTGTAGCTAAAATTAATAAAATATCAGGGTTTAATTGTTTAATTTTACCCGCTACGGAAGCAGATCGCACTGCATGGCCAAAACCATGACCAGTAGCAGCAATATATAAAGTTGGTCTTGACATAAGCAATAAATAAGTGAAATTAAGATTAATGGTGAACCTATTTTAAAGGATTTTTGGCTTAAATAGCATTAAGTAATTGTGCTTAACGAAATTGCAGATTACGAAACCACAAATATTGATTACGAATATCTATAAACTAATTTGAAGAAAACTATTTTCCTTAGCATATAAAAGTAAATTTGTCATTGATCTAATTATAGTTTTTTACTGATCAGAATAATGTAATTATGAAGAATAAATTCACCGAATCAGTAGTCTTAAATTTGCTATAGTATCTTTAAAAGATAGCTAAAGTAAAATTTCTTAAGTACAAGAGGATAAAACAGGATGGATAATTTCAGCCTCAGTAGTCATTTTTCCCGCTATTTCCGTATTTCTGTGGCGAATACACCGAAACTAAAAGAAGAAGTTTTCCGTATTCGTTATCAAGTCTATTGCGAAGAACTCGGTTATGAACCCTTAAGTAAATTCCCTGATCACATGGAAAAAGACGCTTATGATCCCCGTTCTATCCATTGTCTGTTACAACATACACCCAGTAAAATTTATGCTGGATGTATCCGTTTAGTCTTGTCAGATTCCCATAACCCCGACGCTAAATTTCCCTTTGAAAATGTCTGTAGCGACCATTTAATTGACTTTAATGAGCTAGGGCGATCGCACTTTGGGGAAGTCTCCCGTTTAGCCGTCATTTCCCAATTTAGAAAACGCGAAGGAGAACAAAAAACCCCCGGCGGTTTAATGATGTTTGATGATCAACAACAAGAACAGGGCGAACAACGTCGTTCTCCTGTGATTGCCTTAAGTTTATACTTAGCTGCTACCAGTGTAGTAATAGATTTGGGTCTTGATTATGCTTTAACCTTAATGGAACCTAGATTAGCACGCCATTTAAGAATGACGGGCTTGAAATTTCGTCCCGTTGGTCAAGCAGTCGAGTTCCACGGCAAAAGAGGACCTTTTGCCATAAAAATTCCGGGACTTTTAGCTGATCTCCGTAAAAATACTGAAGTTTCTGATTTATTTCAAACAATACAAGCTAGTATAGCGGGGAAGCTTTTCTATAACTTTTGTACCGCTTAAAGAATTTTATGAACCCAAATAGTACCATTAAAGAGAACTACAAAGGACTTGTAGCATCAGAAAATGACCTCTCCCAAGAATCCATGTCTTTTAAAATCTGTATTGCGAATACTGCCCAACTTAGGGAAGAGGTGTTTCGGATTCGTTATCAAGTCTATTGCGAAGAACTTGGCTACGAACCCTTAAGTAAATTTCCTGAACAACTGGAAAGAGATGCTTATGATCCTCGTTCTGTCCATTGTCTATTAAAACATAAATCCAGTGGCACTTATGTCGGATGTGTTCGTTTAGTCTTATCTGATCCACACAACCGAGAGGCTAGATTTCCCTTTGAAAACGTCTGTAGAGAGCATTTGATTGATTTTAATACCATGCCTAGAACACACTTTGGAGAAATATCTCGTTTAGCTGTGATTCCCAGATTTCGCAATTGGCCAAGGGAAGACCAAACTTCTGCTGATTTAATCAGACAGGGTGAGCAAAATCAAAAATACTTGCAACAATCTCTTTTTCCTTTTGTAGCCTTAAATTTATATATCACCTCTATCAGTTTACTTGTTAAGCATCAGCTGAATTTTGGTTTTTGTTTAATGGAAGCTAAATTAGCTCGACATTTGCGCAGAATTGGTATCACATCTCGTCCTCTTGGTCAAGCAGTGGATTTTAATGGTAAAAGAGCTCCTTTTGTGCTTAAAACTTCAGAAATTGTCCATAATTTTTCTCAAAAACCTGAACTTAACCATTTATTTGAATTAATTAAACATAGCCTATAAGGCGATTATGTCTGACTTTCACTCTATTTAGGAGATTTTATGAATAATAAAACTGCGATCGCCGCTTGGGATGAACTTTTAGGCTCAGAGAATGTAATCACTCAAGATTCAATACTGGAAACCAACGAAACAGCAACCTTTCTAACCAAAGCGAAAATTTGCGCTATTTTACGTCCGAGTACATCAGTAGAAATACAGAAATGCTTAAAAATCGCTAACCAATACGGAGTTCCGGTTTATCCCGTAAGTAGTGGCAAAAATTGGGGTTATGGTTCAAAAGTACCCACTGGCGACGGTTGCGCTTTAATGGAATTAGGCAAGATGAATCGCATCCTTGACTTTAGCGAAGAACTTGCCTACGTCACCATGGAACCCGGAGTTACCCAACGTCAATTATACGAATTTTTACAGGAGCAAAAATCCCGACTGTGGTTGGATTGTAACGCTTCTTGTGTCGAGAGTACCTTAGTGGGAAACACCATGGAACGAGGTTTCGGTCATACCCCTTACGGTGATCATTTTGCCCAAGTCTGCGGTTTAGAAGTAGTTTTACCCACTGGAGAGATTATTCATACTGGTTTTGGTAAATTCCCCAATGCTGCCGCTGCTCCCGTTTATCGTTGGGGTTTAGGACCATACTTAGACGGTTTATTTACCCAGTCTAACCTAGGTATTGTCACCAAAATGACTTTTTGGTTAATGCCTGCTCCCGAGTATTTTCAAGCGTTTTTCTTCAGTGTCAGCGAAGATCACCAATTAGCGGACTTAATTGACGCTTTACGCCCCTTACGTCTCGATGGCACCATCAAAAGTGCTGTCCATATCGGCAATGACTACAAGGTGTTATGTGCTTTACGTCAATATCCTTGGCAAGAAGCCAAGGGAGTCACCCCCCTACCAACGGAAGTAATGGCCAAATTTGCCCAAGATTGGGATTTTGGCGCTTGGAATGGTTCAGGGGGAATTTATGGCACAAAAAAACAAGTAGCTGAGGCGCACAGATTAATTGCCAAAGCCCTCAAAGGTAAAGTGAGAAGGCTACAATTTTTAGATGATCGCACCCTTAAAATTGCAGATTGTCTCGCCAAACCTTTTCAAAAGTTAACGGGTTCACACTTACCAGAATTACTGAAATTAATGCACCCAGTTTACGGTTTAATGAAAGGCCTACCTACGGATAGCCAATTGGCCAGTACCTACTGGCGCAAAAAGTCACCGATTCCCGAAAAACCTGATCCAGACAGGGATGGTTGCGGGTTGATTTGGTGCGCTCCGGTAGCTCCCTTATTAGGAAAACACGCTGCAGCTATTAATAAAATAGTCAGAGAAACGTTACTTAAGTATAACTTTGAACCCCAACAATCCATGACTTTACTAACAGAAAGGGTGTTAGATTGTATCATTACAATTGGTTACGATCGCCAGGTAGAAGGCGAAGACGAACAGGCCTTAAATTGTTATCAAGAATTAATGGAAACCTTGACAAAAAGCGGTTATTACCCTTATCGTTTAGGTATTCATTCCATGAAAACAATGGGGAAAGGTGAAGATAATTATAACCAGTTGTTAAGGAATCTTAAAAATATGTTTGATCCCAATAATATTTTATCTCCGGGGCGTTATATTCCTGAAAATAGTCAAGTAGTGAGTAAATTAGATGAAATCTGACCCTAAATTTAGCGCAAATAGAGATTATTGTACCCAATCAGAAGATACCAGTAAAGAAATAGAATTATTGCAATTTTCTTTGTGGCGAAAACTTGATCTTACTCAAAAACAAGCACTTTTAAAACGAGTTTATAGGCGATCGCCCCAATTAATTTTACTTAGTTTAAAACAACAGTTTAGTGATATTTCTGAGCAGTTATTGAGGGAAAAATATATCGAAAAAAGATTAGGTCAAACATGGAATAAAATATTATCTAATTATGATTCAGGAGCTTTAAAGATAGAAGATTCACTCTGGTTAGCTTACGAACTTGATCGCCTTTTTAACACATTAGGAATAGAATACTATGTCGGTGGTTCGGTGGCTAGTTCCCTCCATGGAGAAATTAGATATACCGAAGATTTAGCTCTAGTAATTTATTTAGAAATATCACAAGTCAAATCCTTAATTGAAACACTAAAAAATGATTTTTATATTAGTGAAATAGCCGTAAATGAAGCTATGATAGGGCAACGTGGTTCATTTAATATAATACACTTACAAACAACAGAAAAGGCCGATTTATTTGTCGGAGGAAATGATGATTTTTCCCGTTTGCGTCTGGCACGTCGTCAAAGAATACAAGCTAATCCTAATTCTGATGAGGGTTTTTATGTTTGTACCTCAGAAGATATAATTTTACAAAAATTAATCTGGTATAAAATGACAGCTAAAGAATCTCAAAAACAATGGCGTGATATTTTAGGAGTTTTAAAACTTCAGGGAAATAAATTAGACTTTAATTATCTTTGGCAATGGGCTGATCAATTAGGATTATTAAATGAGATTAATCAAGCTTTTCTGGAAACAGGATTATAATTAACCTAAGAGGAATATCCCCCTTTAAGCCCCTTAACCAAGGGGGGTTAGGCTAAACTAAGGGGGGATAAACAACTGATATATTATTAAGTCGCAAGTCCCTTATTGCTATTTCAAGAGTTAAAAGATTTTTATACCAATACATAATTTCAAAATCCCATGGTGTGTAAATAGATTCATCAGTTTTAATTCCTTTGTTTATAATTAAATCTTTTTGGATTGATAGGGAAAAGGTTGTGGAGTTAGATAATAACCTAATGATTTCAGGATGATATTTATATTTTCAAAAAGCAAATTTTCTTCTTGGGAAAAAACTTTTTGTAAATCATTATTTGTTATCTCATTTGATAAATTAATTTCATTAACTCCTTGAACTTTAGCAATGATTTTTAAAGAGGATAATAATGCTTGTGAATTACCATCTTGAGCATATTCTTCAAATAGCTCTTTTAAGTAAGATTCAATTTCGTCGGGATGTTTAAGAAAATAATCGGTTTCAAATTCATCTAAGGTTTTAAATTTTTCCACGATTCAAATACTCCTGCCAATATTTTTTAGCTATTTTAATGTCATTTACTTGACTACTTTTATCTCCTGCGCATAATATTAAGACAATTTTTTCTCCATCTTCACCAAAATAGATACGGTATCCAGAACCAAAAAATAGTCGTAATTCATTTAGATTATCTCCCAAAGATTTGAAATCACCATAAATCCCTTGTTCAAGACGACGTAAACGAATAAGAATACGTCTCTTAATTTGAGGGTCTCGTAGTTTGTTAAACCAATGCTCGAAGGGATTTTTCCACTACTTTCTTGATAGAAAATAATTTGTTTAGGGTTAGTTTCTTGGCGTTGCACCTATGCAAGATGATTTGATATTTATTTTCAATGTAGGGGTAGGGCTTGTCCCTACCCTATCAGCGTTTCGGGGGCAACCACAAGGGATTGCCCCTACAATTTCATCTCAGAGTCATGCAACGCCAGTTTCTTTTGTCACAACTGTTATCAAAAAAATGTTTATTAGGTTTCCCTTGTTTTTTGTATTTCATCATTTTCAGCCTAAGCAGGTCAAAAAAATTTCAATAGACCTCTTGCGAAACGATCAATGATTAGATTGTCATACTGAGCGAAACGTAAGTGTAGCGAAGTATCTCGGAGATTCTTCGCGTTGGTCGCGGCTAACGCCAGGCAGTTGCGACAGAATGACAGTTTTTCGTAGTTTCGCAAGAGGTCTAATATTGGGATAAAAATAAGAGCTTATCTTCATTTTGCCATATATTCTCTGGGTGTGAAACTGTTGCCTAATCTAAACAAGCAAAATTAAATGTATATAAGCTTAGTATATCCGCATCCTAACTTCTAGGGTAACAACAAAAAAACACCCGCCTCAAAACAGGGCAGGAATTTTAAAGCTTAATTCATTACTAAACCAGATTAATCACAACAACCTAGTTTAAGCTTGCTTTTCTTCTCAGGGCAAATACAGAACCAACTAAACCAAAACCAATTAATCCCGAAACAGGAGATGACTCAGGAACGGGTTTGACAGTGAAACTAAATACTGAAGTACCTTCAGTGGAATTAGTACCATTTGTCGGTAAGGTAGAACTGAAGGAGCCTGTACCTAACACGCTTTCTTGTCCATCTGGACCAAAAGTTAGATACTCGACGTTACCAGTGAAGCCAACTCCAATCTCAGCATCTGTATTCAGCAAACTAGCCGACTGTGTGGTGGTTATATTCAATAGTCTGATAGCAAGATCAGGGGTTTCCGCATCACCGAGAGCAGGATCATCTATCTCGATAAAATTGCCAAAAGCTGGTAAAACATCAAATGTATTATTAACAGGAAAACTAAGATCTGGTCCACCGGAAGTTGTTGGCGAAAACCATGCAAAATTAGCTAAGTCAACACTTTTAACTTTTGCAACACCTATGCTAGTAGTATAAGAACTCAGAATTTCACTGATATTTGTGGAATTAATATCAGCCCTTGCAAAAGTACCAGGAGATTTGTAATCGGTCGAAAAACCTGAGCTAAGATCATCATATTCAACTTTGGTGATAACAGCACCGTCTGAGTTATAAGTACCAGCAAAAGGACCCAAGGGAATGGTGAATTCTTCTCCTGTAAATAAAGCTCCATAAGTGGCGATATTTAAGAAATCTCCAGGAGTCAAAGAAATTTGTACAGCACTTGCAGACCTAACCGACATTACATTTCCACCAACTACTAAAGAACCAACTGCCAATAATCTTACTAAATTGCTTTTCATGTCTATCTCCTTATATTTTCTTTTGTATTCTGTTTCAGAATTTATACTTAACTTCTCTAAACACTTAGATAAGCAACCTAGATACTTACGTGTTCTTAAGTACAAAGATAACAACCTACTTAAGAAAGGTCAAGGGGTTTTTGTAAAGATTGTGTGAAGTTCTCCGTAAATACCGTAAAGTTTGTGTAAAGTTTGTACTAATTTGGTTAGATTTAAGCTTTTCTATCAGTGATAATACTTATAAGTAGTAAATTTTTTAAAATGGCAATATTAAATTTGATTTGAAGAAGGGGTAATTTTTACATTACCCCTTCCCATATTTATCAATTTCTCAGATGATAAATAAGAATCTCAGTAAAATTACGGAATATAACGCTGAAAACTCCTTTAGCTTGGTTGCAATTAACCCGTGAAAAAGTGCGTGTCTTGGTTTGGTTGCCTTAGCGGTCTGATTTCACTTAAGCTTTATTTATTGAAATTAGGGATTTTGAATTTGATGACAATAAAAGTCGATTAAATAAACTCAAAAACGGCAATAAGGATAAAAGTGTCAAGCAATTGACCAAGAGAACTAATGAACCTCGATTTGTAATTATTGGTAAAATTAATTTTAAAATGTGGACAGCAGTAGTTACCTAAAGAGGAAAAAAACTAGAATTATCTCACTGCTCGTAAATCTAGTATTTTCCGGTAATAAAAGGATGTACCCCCCTACCCCCCCTTGGTAAGGGGGGAAGTTCTGGAAAATGAGAGCAGTTGCAGTCTAAGTCTTTCGAGGACTACGTTAGTTAAGTCATCATACCCTAGGATGACCGCCAGTCCTAGGCTCTATGTTCAAGTATTAAGTAAGTCCGACTAGACGGCCGTGTATTTGAAATGACAAGCTTTTCTAACATTGACGAGGCACACTTTACCCATTTTTATGGAGTTATCACTAAATGAGCAATTACGCATTTGTATTAGATTCTCACAAAAAGCCATTACAGCCATGTCATCCCTCCGTAGCCAGAAAGCTACTCACTAACGGTAGATCAGCCGTTTTCAGACGTTATCCCTTTACGATTATCCTCAAGGAGGAAAAGACCAATATCGGGAACCACCCTATTGAGCTAAAAATAGACCCAGGTTCAAAAACAACGGGAATCGCCTTGGTGTGTAATAGTAAAGTAATCTGGGGTACCGAATTAACTCATAGAGGTTTTCAAATCAAAGACAAATTGCAATCAAGAGCTAATTGTCGCCGTGGTCGTAGAAATCGAAACACTAGGTATAGAAAACCAAGATTTCTTGATCCTTCGCGCGCTCAGGACACACGAACAAAAGGTTGGTTAGCACCTTCTTTACAACATCGTGTCTTAACTACACTGACTTGGGTTAAGCGGTTGTGTAAATATGCACCAATAAAATCCTTTGCTCAAGAATTAGTCAGATTTGATACTCAAAAGATTGCTAATCCCGAGATTACAGGTACAGAATACCAACAAGGAACTCTCTTAGGTTACGAAGTACGGGAATATTTGCTAGAAAAATGGGGTAGAAGTTGCACTTATTGTAGCAAAGAAAACACTCCACTTGAAGTAGAACACATCGTCCCACGAGCTTCAAGAGGTAGCAATCGCATCTCAAATCTGTGCTTAGCTTGTCATTCATGTAATACTAGAAAAGGTGTTCGTAGTATTGAAGACTTTTTGAAAAAGAAACCTGAGTTACTAGATAGAATCAAGAAACAAGCAAAAGCACCATTAAGAGATGCAGCGGCCGTTAATTCGACTAGATGTGCCTTATACCACCAACTTAAAATAACTGGATTACCAATTACCGTCGCTAGTGGCGGAAAAACCAAATATAACCGTATAAGGTTAGGATTACCAAAAACTCATTGGTTAGACGCAGCTTGCGTTGGCGAGGTAGTATCACTTAAAGTGTTAACCAAAAAACCCTTGTTAATCAAGGCAAGAGGTCAAGGAGGCCGCCAAAAATGCGCGGTTAATAAATATGGCTATCCTACTCGTCATAATCCATTAAAACCAATCATGGGTTGGCAAACAGGAGATATTGCTAGGTTTAACGGAGTCATTGGCCGATTGACAACAAGAAGCAACGGTCGTTTTTATATAACGACAACAAGTAAGCGAGTAGTGAATATTAGACCTAAAGAACTAGATTTAATTAAAGCAATCAACCGAAAAGATGGTTATGAGTATGGGTTAACGAATCTTTGAACAACCGTTGAATAACCGTTTTTACCGGAAATTACCAGTAAAAGTGGTATCTAATTATAGCAGTAAGAAGTGCAAGAAAAAGTGAGGTGACGCTTTATGAAAGCTGAAGATTTTGACCGCAAATTTGACCAAGGAGAAGAAGATATTATCGAATACCTTGATCTTTCTCAAATGAGACGACAGGGTCAAGAACTACAACCTGTTAATATTGATTTCCCTGTCTGGATGATCGAAGCAATTGATAAAGAAGCAAGACGTTTAGGAATTACTCGACAATCGGTCATTAAAGTTTGGGTTGCTGTGGCGATCGAGCAGCATATTTAATTTTATCTCAGTAAAATTACGGAATATAACGGTGAAAACTCCTTTAGCTTGGTTGCAATTAACCCATGAAAAAGTCCGTCTCCTTGTTGCTTTGGCGGGTATTGGTTTCGCAGATATACTTATATTTATGCAGCTAGGTTTTCGGGCCGCCTTGTACGAAAGTACAACGCTGATTCATCAAAAATTAAATGCCGATTTAGTCTTGATTAGTCCCCAATCAGAAGCGTTCCATTTAATGAAACCCTTTTCACGTCGGCGTTTATATCAGACATTAGGTATGAAAGAAGTTAAGTCGGTTTCTCCTCTTTATATTGATTTAGGCGATTGGAAAAACCCCGAAACTGGGAAAATTAGGAGTATTATGGCCCTTGGTTTTAATCCTTCAACTCCTATTTTAGATTTACCAGAAGTTAATCAAAATTTGGCTTATATAAAATTACCAGATACTTTTTTATTTGACACCGCATCTCGTCCAGAATTTGGTCGAATTACTGAGTTATATATAGAAAAAAAACAGATTGAAACTGAAATTAATGACCGTCAAATTAAGGTGGAGGGAATCTATAATTTAGGGCCATCTTTTGCTGTTGATGGTACTGTTATTACCAGTGATATTAATATTTTGCGTTTGTTTCCTTTGCGACAAAGGGAAAATATTGAAATTGGATTAATTAACTTACAAGAAAATGCCGATCCTCAATTAGTTAAAACTAAATTAGAATCCTATTTGGGAGCAGATATTAAAATCATGACCCATGACGAATTTGTCGCTTTAGAAAAGAATTATTGGGCTACAAGTACACCCATTGGTTTTATTTTCTTGCTAGGTGCAAGTATGGGTTTTGTGGTAGGTATAGTAATCGTTTATCAAATACTTTATTCCGATGTTTCTGACCATTTATCTGAATATGCTACCCTAAAAGCCATGGGTTATGGCGATCGCTATTTATTAATTGTAGTATTTCAGGAAGCTTTAATGTTAGCAATCCTTGGTTTTTTACCAGGTTTTGGTATTTCTATTGGTTTATACGAGTTAACAAAAGTAGCGACCAGATTACCCTTAGTTATGCAATTAAGTAGGGCAATTATGGTGTTAATTCTAACAATAATTATGTGTTTTGTTTCGGGGGTGATCGCCGTTCGTCGCTTACAAGATGCTGATCCTGCTGATATATTTTAGTCTAAAAATAAGGCTAAAAAAATAAGTTCTTGCTTTCATAAATGCCACAATTACTGATAGTTATTTATTAAAATATTAACTCTCAATTATGGCAAATAGGCTTCTCTTTCCCCCCTCACCCTCTGGGAGAGGGGTTGGGGGTGAGGGTCTTCAAATTTTGAGCCCCGACCCATAAAACGGTTTCCCAGCTAGGGAGAGAGAACCGTATATCATTTAATCCGAAACGGCTATAAAGAAAAATCTATATCTTCATAAACCACCGAAATAGGACAAGAAAAATCGATCGCCCTTAACTGAAATTCCTCATTTTCTTGATAGGAATGTAACTCCCAAAACCCCTTTTCATTAAGTCTAAAACAGTCAATATTAACCTTTTTACTATCAATTAATACATATTCTTTTAGAGTATCAATTTGACGGTAAAACTTAAATTTATCTCCTCGATCAAAAGCTTCCGTACTAGGAGATAAAACCTCTATAATTACACGAGGATGATAGATAATTTTTGACTCCTTTTGATCTCGTTGATCACAAGTTACCATAATATCAGGATAGAAAAAAGGACCCTTTTCTGAGATTCCTAATTTAGCATCAGCCATATAGGCTTTACAACCCTTTCCTCGTAAATGATTTTTTAGCTCAGATGCTAAATTTAAAGCAATGGAAGTATGGTTTAATGTTCCACCTGCCATGGCGTAAGGTTCACCGTTAAGATATTCATATTTAACGGGTTGTTGTTCTTCCCATTTAAGGTATTCTTCGGAGGTGAAGTAAGAAGATTCAAAATTAGCAATCATGGTTTTAATTATTAATTAGACTTTTTGCGAAAGTGAAAAAAATTGTCAGGAGTTAAATAATCTGAAGTAAAATTAGCAACCATAATTTTACTTATTAATTAAGCTGCTTTTTTGAGGAGTTTTGTTTCTAAAACCTGATCATACTTTAATTCTAATTTGTGATCAGGTTTACTAATTTTAAGCGAAGAAATTGTCTGATAAAATGTATAGTCTTCCCACTTATTTAAAGACTCAATTACATAATCGCCAATCATAGAGTGTACCAAGGTAGTCGGATGCACACTATCCCAGAAGAAATAAGATTCCCCTTTTTCTAAAGCTTCGTTTAAACCTTCTGGAGTGGTTAAACTATCGTCAAATTGACCGTGATAAATATCTGTTTGAGTAGCTCCTTCTGTGTTATTAGTGATAGAAACATCCTGTAAAATTCTTTCAAATTCCGTAGCAATATCTAAGTCAATAAAGTTGACATTTGAATAAGATTTACCCAATTTTCTTAGTTCTTTTTCTAACAACTGATTATGTTGCTCGATCAGCCGATCAAGTGTTTTTTGCTCCTTAATTGTTAAATTTTGAGCTAAAGGAGTTAGAGTTAAATCTGGTAAATTAAATACCATAATAGTGGGATTTTCATCGCCTAATTCAGTAGCAATGTTAATAATATCTTTTAAAGCATTGCTGATATTATTGACTGTATATTTTACTTGTTGAATCGGATTGCGACCTTCGGGATCATTAAGTATATAACTTAAATAATCATTCGCTCCAATCCACATAGTATAAAGACTTTGATTCGGATTAGATACTTGTCCATTAATTAAACCAGTTAAAGAATCAAAAACCTCTACTTGTTCTGTTAATCCTGCTCCATTGCTATCTAATGGATTTAATCTCAAGTTCGGATTATAGTTAGAATCATCCGAATTAGCACCGGCTATGGCAAAATTAATACCATCACCAACAATTCCGGTAAATTCTGTTAATGGTCTCGGATTCAACTCCAAATATTCTGATAATTTATCTATCCAAAGATCACCATTAGAAAGTCCGTTGGAAGTTTGCCCAATAATATGTTCTCCTGTCGGATAAAATGGGGCTAAATCATCACCACTCATGTTACGAATGTTACCAGTATCAGAAAGACTGTCACCAAAAACAAAGATCTGCTCAGTATTGTTAAAATCATCGAGCATATAAATTCACCTTTTTAAAATATTTTTTTATACATATATTCTAAATAATATTTTTGTTAACAAAAATTAAATTTCTGTTAAATTAAATTATAGTTTTCTGGTTAAGTTGTGTGACCTAGGTAGGGTAATCACTAATTTAAAAGTTGTGCAATCGGCCGCATAATATATTACACAATCAGTGACAATATAAACGTCAATCACCTTATTTGTAAAAAGAAAACTATGACTGTACTCGAAAAAGGTAACATTACCATCCATACTGAGAATATTTTTCCCATTATCAAAAAATCCCTTTACACTGACCACGAAATCTTCTTACGGGAATTGATTTCTAACTCCGTGGATGCTATTTCTAAGTTGAAAATGGCCTCCCTTTCCGGTGATTTTAAAGGAGAAATTGGCGAACCAGAAATCAGTATTTTCCTTGATAAAGGTAAAAACACCCTTTCCATCACCGATAACGGGATTGGGATGACTAATGATGAAGTTAAAAAATATATCAACCAAGTCGCTTTTTCCAGTGCTGAAGACTTTATCACCAAATACGGAAAGGATGCTGATCAACTCATTGGGCATTTCGGCTTAGGTTTTTATTCCGCATTCATGGTGGCCAAAAAAGTCGAAATCGAAACTTTATCCTACCAAGAAGGCGCAGAAGCGGTACACTGGTCCTGTGATGGTTCACCGGAATTTGAGTTGACTTCCTCGGATAAAAAGACCAGAGGGACAACCATCACTTTAACTTTGATGGATGATGAATTGGAATATGTTGAAACCGCTCGCATTAAGCAACTGGTGAAAAAATATTCTGATTTTATGCCTGTACCCATTAAACTTGATCATGAGGTAATTAACCGACAACGTGCGATTTGGAAAGAATCACCCCAAAACCTTAAAGATGAGGACTATTTGGAGTTTTATCGTTATTTATATCCTTTTCAAGAAGAACCTCTTTTATGGGTTCATTTAAACACTGATTATCCTTTTCTTCTCAATGGAATTTTATATTTTCCGAAAATAAAACCTGATGTTGATATTAATTCTGGACAAATCAAATTGTTCTGCAATCAGGTATTTGTTAGCGATCATTGTGAGGAAATTATCCCTGAATTTTTGCTTCCCTTACGTGGGGTAATTGATAGTACGGATATACCTCTTAATGTGTCCAGATCAGCTTTAACTAATCATCGCACTGTTAGAAGAATTGCTGATTACATCGCTAAAAAAGTGGGCGATCGCCTTAAATCTTTATACAACGAAAATCGCACCGAATATCTCAAATGTTGGGAAGATGTCGGTACATTTGTTAAGTTTGGAACGCTCAAAGATGAGAAGTTTAAAAAACAAGTCGAAGACCTCATTCTTTATCGTACAACCTACGAAAAAACCGTCGCCGAAGTTCCTAAAATTGAAGTCCAAACTGACGGAGAAGACGCTTGGTCAGACGTTTCCAAGGACGATCAAATAAGTGGTTATACCACCTTAAAAGAATACTTAGAAAGGAACAAAGAAAAACACGAAAATAAAGTATTCTATACCAACAATTCTGACACCCAAGCAACCTTTATTGAGTTATATAAAAACCAAGGTTTAGAAGTCTTATACCTTGACTCCTTTATTGACACTAATTACTTTATTCCTTTCCTCGAAAGAGAATATAATGAAGTGAAATTTTCCCGAGTCGATTCTGAGTTGGATAATAACCTCATTAAAGAAGATCAAGAGGTTGAAATTGTCGATCCTAAAACTAATAAAAAACGCAGCGAAATTATCCAGGAATTATTTGAAAAAGCCTTGAATAAACCTCGGGTAAATATCAAAACTCAGGCTATTAAATCAGATAATCCCAATGATACTCCTCCTGCTATGGTATTATTACCCGAAGCAATGCGTCGATTACAGGAAATGAGCGCTTTAATGCAACAAAAAGCCATGCAATTCCCTGATGATCACATTCTGATGATTAATACCACCCATCCCCTCGTCGAAAATATTTATCAACTCAGCCAAGGTTCAATTATTCAAGCTGATGGTCAATCATCTAACGCTGAATTGGTCAATTTGATGTGTCAGCACGTTTACGACTTGGCCCTGATGGCGCAAAAAGCATTTGACGCTGAAGGCATGAAATCCTTTGTTGAAAGGTCTAACCAGGTATTGACCAAATTAACACAACGATAAATCAGGATTGTTAGGATTTTCAAGATTGACGGGATAATTTTTGACTGTTAGATTATACTATTTAATATCAGTAAATTATCCCTTTTTTGTCTTATTTACTAATCTTTAAATGAGGTACTTTTTTAACTAATTTAAACTACAAATATAAGAAGATTAATATTCTGTTTAATTTTTTTTACTAATAATCAGTAATTAACAATAATGAATTTTGGCGATCGCCTATAATGGAATATATAAAGGTAAAATGGAGAAAAAATATGACAATTGCAACTCCCCAAAAAACTGAAACATCCTATTACACCCTGGAAGAATACCTAATTTTAGAGGAACAATCTGAGGAAAAACATGAATATCGAGATGGAGAAATTATCATCATGACTGGTGGAACTACTGATCACAATACCTTAGCGATTAATTTTGTTTTTTGTTTCTTGTTAGGATTGAAAAATCAAAATTATCAAATATATGTAAATGATGTGAGGTTATGGATTGAAAAAAAACGTATTTATACCTATCCAGATGTGATGGTAGTGGAAGGAAACCCTGTTTATCATGGTAAGGGAAATACCATGATTACTAATCCTAGTTTAATTGTGGAAGTGTTATCAAAATCCACTAAAGATTATGACCAAAATGATAAATTTGATTCCTATCGTACTATTCCTGAATTTAAGGAATATATTTTAATTGATCAGTATCAATACTATATTAAACAATTCGCTAAAAATGAGCAGGGTAAATGGGTTTTAACTGATTATTATGGTTCAGATTCTGTTTTAAAATTAGAATCAATTAAGTTAGAATTTAGTTTAAAAGAGTTATATAAACGGATCGATTTTAATGATAATTCTGAAGAATAAATAATAGTTATAGTAATTCCAAATAAAAATTAAACAAAAGTTTTTAGTTTGTTGTTGGACTTTAGTCCTAAGAAGCGCTAAAGCGCAACTACGAACCTATTTTTTAACTGTTCTAATCTTAATTGGAATTACTATATTACTGAAAAAAAACTTTTTAACCTATCAAATAAAAAGTATAGCTTTTTTCTTGCTATTTTTCCTCTTTTTCCCCCTCTCCCTTTGGGATGAGGGGGGTAGGGGGGTGAGGGAGAAAAGTGCAATTTATCTAATTTTTATTTTTGATTTCACCTTTCTTACTTCTTACTTATTACTTCTTACTTTTTACTTCATTATTTGATGTTCCATTTTTTCGGTTATTTCTGTTTTAACCGGATAAAAAGATTGATGCAAGCTGATCAATTGTGCTAAGTGTCTTTTCAGTTGAGTTCGAGGTACAATCGCATCCACAAAACCATGTTGTAACAAATATTCAGAAGTTTGAAAACCCTCTGGTAATTTTTCCCTCACCGTTTGCTCAATTACCCGACGTCCCGCAAAGGCGATCGTGGCTTTAGGTTCAGCAATGATTATATCGCCTAACATGGCGAAACTTGCCGTAACTCCCCCTGTCGTTGGGTTGGTTAACACCGGAATATACAACAATTTCGCCTGTTTATGTCTTTGCAAAGCACCTGAAATTTTCGCCATTTGCATTAAGCTTAACATTCCTTCCTGCATTCTCGCGCCCCCGGAAGCACAACAAATAATCACTGGCAGGTGTTCGTTGGTAGCATATTCAATCAGGCGACAAAGTTTTTCGCCGACAACTGAGCCCATACTACCCCCCATAAACCGGAAATCCATGACCCCTAAAGCAATTGGGAGGCCGTCTAATAAACCAAATCCCGTTTCCACAGCATCTTTTAAACCAGTTTTTTCTTGGGTGTCTCGGATGCGATCGCTATAGGACTTGTGATCCTTAAATTTCAAGGGATCTGTGGGTTTAAGATGACTATTTAACGGTTGCCAGGTTTTCGGATCAACAAGTTGTCTAATCCGTTCATCACCATCCACCCGATGATGAAAACCACATTCAGCACAGACTAATTGATTCGCTTGTAAATCTTTGGTATAAGTTAAAGTGCCACAAGCTGAACATTTATTCCAGAGACCATCCGCGATTTCTCTTTCTTGCTGTGCTTGAATTTGAGGCTCTGTTTTCTGACGATTTGCAAACCAATCTAATAAGGACATTGATAATTTACCCTAGTATGACGATAATTAACTGAAAACCTTGACAAATAAAGAGTTTAAAGCAAAATTTAAGCGGATCATCAAGACTTAAACCGGTCTTACTTACTAAAATAACGAGCACGGAGGGATTCGAACCCCCGACCCTCAGGACCGGAACCTGATGCTCTATCCACTGAGCTACGCACCCTTATCCAAGGTATTATAACATAGATCCCTCAAATTTGTATGTAAATTATCGATCTTTATTTGCCGAAAAAAACTTTATTGGCAAATAAGCCTCATCAGAATAGATACAAAAGAATAAATCAAGTTGTTACAAAATGCTCAGGTTTAATTGATTTATAGATTAAATTAAGCGCCTTTGGTTGGGGCATAAATAACATTAAATCAAGGTGTTTTTGTAAGGTAAAATAATCTAAACGAGAAATTTGTTCAAAATCGTCAAATCGAGGCATTAAAACTCGCTTTCCATACCAAACTAAGGTTTGAGCCGTGTTAGCCGTCTTAATGGTGCTATAGGAGAGAGCGGGGAAAAAATCGTGAATGGTGAAAATTAATTTATAAAGATCTCCACACCAATTAATCTGTTTATTACCCGCTTGTTTCGCTAATTTAAGGGCTTCTTTTTTGTCCTTTAAACTACTATAAATATCAGGAGGTAAAGTATTATTAATAACCCAAATAGTTTTTTTGTTACTATGAATTAAAGAATTGGTAAAATCCCTTAAAGTTGGTTCAAAATTATGGACATCATTGAGACAAATAAGATTATATTTAATCCCTTGGTCAAGCTCATTAAAAAATATATCAGAAACCAACTCACTACATTTGATATGCTCCGTTTCAGGTTCAGATTTATTAAAATTAAAATAGGGATTAACCGCAGTTTTTTCGGGGATATTAACCTCAAAAAAAGTCTCATCCGTAGCCATTATTTCCAGATAATTTTTGGTATTCTTTTTGCTAGCAATTATGTTTATTAGTTGAGATAAATTAGTCGGCATTTTTTATTTAATCCTCATTATTTAATAGATCAATAATTTGTCGATAGGAGTGAATCAGATAAACTGAAGCACCATAATTTTGAGTTCTTTCTCTGATTTTAGTTTGTGAAACGAAATGTTCAGTTTGTTTAAGTTGTTTGGTTTTAGCTATGTTAGTGTAAGTATCATTGACTATTTGTTGGTTAGGTAAATAACGTCTTCTAAAGATGTTAATCTTAGCTTTAAATTGATCCAAAAAAATAAGTGTATGAAAAGCTGAACCTTGAAACCCGGCAATATGTTCAGAGCTAACTAACATCTCTAATTGCTGTTTAATACTATGTTCTTGGGGATGAAAGATAAACCAGCCCTGAAGCTCCAGAATCTGCTCTAATTGTTTTTCATTATCTACCGATGATAACGAACGTTTAGGATCAAGTTGAGAACGAGATAACCATATTTTTCTACCCTTTTGAGGATTTTCAGCTTTCAAGGCGATTAAAGCTTGAGCTTGTTGGAGATAAAAATAATCGTGAATACCACAACCTGGTTGCGGGATAATCAGTTGTTTGACAGAAGTAGGTTTTTCAATAATGATTTGTGGATTGTTAATCTTTAATAAAGAAAAAATCTCTTTTTGCCATGACTTAAAGTTTTGATTGATCATTCCGGTGAAAGGAATCCAAATGATGGGTAACTGTGGATATTGTTTAATATACCAGAATCTTGCTAAATTTTCGATGAGAAAATGCCCATAATGTCCCGTCAAATAACCAGCAAATATATAGGTATCATTCAGATTACTTTGAGGAATCATCTTGGTAAGAGCATAATTTTCCTTTGCCAAGATGACTTGTTTATCGTGACCAAATAAATCTTTACGGACTAATAAAGAATCAGGAACTAATCTATCTTGTGCATCAAAAATCCCTGAATACGATTTACCATTTTTATATTCACAAGGAAGTATTGTAGCATTTTCTACTACTTGAAATTCTAAAGTTGATTCTTGATTGTTATTAGTCATTCCACAACCAATCCTTAAATTCTGAGGTTTTTTCAACTATTTCTTGACAAATATACTCAGGTAAATGTTGTTTATATTCTGTTAAAAAATCTGTGGATATTTCTTTACCATAAACGTGTCCATATCTGGGTTTATCGAATGATAAAAAAGATTCCTCAAATTCTAAGCCCAGAAATTCAAAGATTTGTTGAGAAATTTTTGCTTGATTAATACATAATTCCTCATATCTAACCAATAAAATTCGGTCTCCTAAACCATTTTCCATCGCCTTTTTCCAACTTTTAGCATAAGATAAAGTGACATCAGTGGTAATAGGAAAAATCTGCTCATACCATTGCTCTAAAGTTAGTCCTTTTCCCTGACCATTTCTCTTAAAAGATGACCACATTAAAGAGCGAAAGTCTTTATAAATAACAATACAGGGAACATTGGGAACTTGTTGTAAAACATGGGTTAATTTACTCATATAACGAGGTGTTTTATCAAACAACCAAGTTGTTTTATTTTTAATTATCGGTGACTTTTCCCGTAATTTTTGATAAACTTCCCGCCAAGTTTCTGAATTACAAATATATTTTAAATCTTCATCTGTAACTTGCCAACCACCTTTTAAATTGCTATAAAAAGGTTCAAAATTTAAAAATTCTAGTGGCTCCTTGTTTAACAAAAAACCTCCCTCAAAACCACTATCTAATCTAGGATGTTGTCTCAATATTTCTGATACTAAAGTAGTACCACTATGTTCAAAACCGCATACTATGGCTGTTAATGGTTTGTTGTTTTTACCTATTTTCATGGTTGTATTTGCTATCTATACCTGTCAATAAATTAGTTGTCAAATTATTGATTACGATTATTATAATTCAAGATCACTCAAATTAAATTTTTCTTTAATCCAATTATCTTGAACTTGATATCTTTCAGTTAAAATTTCTCTTATTTCTACCGGCATTTCTATTTTCGGATTAACATTGAAACGGCCATTTATTGTTTTTTGAAAATATTGCTCCTTGTAGTCAAGACCTAAGAAATCACATACTTTGTTGAGAAGAGTAAGAGGACTTTTACAAATGTCATCATAAAATAGATAGAGAATTTGATCCGAGGGAAAATATTTTTCATATTTTTCAATGGCACTTTTTTGCTCAGACCGATTAATAACATCTTTTCTATCAATAAGGTTTAGCCAGGTTTGTAAATCAATCGATTGCCCTTGATTTATAGTTTCCCTGCTCTTCATAAGGATGTGAGACCAAACTCTCTTTACCGAATTACGAATAATATGTATGATTTTTACTTGTGGCAATAAACTAGCCAGATAAGCAACTCCCTCATCTGGTAAACCAGAATAAGCAGGTGTAATTTCTCCAACAATAGAATTGATAGGAGCATCCTTAAATAAAGATAAATACCAATTATCATCAATTACATCTACTAAAGCTAAGTCCGCTACTTTTCTCAAGTGAGCATAGCTTATGTTAGCTCCATCTATTTTCTTTTTTAATTGATTCGATAACATTTGAAGTCTTTTTTTATGAAAAAGATTGTTCTTATCCATAAAAAGGCCATCAAAATAATGAACTTCCTTAATAACGGGCATCCAGATTTGAGGATGATGTCTTAAGTTTTTATCTAACCATGTTGTACCAGCTTTTTGTGACCCAATACATAAAAAATCGGGTTTTCTTAAATCATTTGACATATATAAAAATGGTAGTTTTTAAAAGTTATTAAGATTATTCTCTTAAGTACGATCGCCCCTAATACTAGCTAAAACAGTAGCATAAATTGAATCCAATTCATCCACCTGTTTTTCCACAGTTCTAATCTTAGCATCAACAGTAACAAGTTGTTGATATTGCTCAGGATTATCGTTAATTTTCCTCAGAATTTCGGTTAACTCCTCGGGGTTTTCGGGATTGAAAATATCACCATTAACGCCGATCGCCAAATCTTCGGCTAAAGCACCTTTATTTGAGGCAACAACCCAGACTCCAGCAGCAGCAGCTTCCCTGGTAACTAAACCAAAGCTTTCCGGCCAAATGGAAGCTGCCATCAAGACATCCACTTGACTATAGAACTTGTACATTTCCTCTTGGGGGATTTTACCATTAAAAGTTACCACTGTCTGATTCCATTGTTCTCGACGAATCACGTGATTGGAAGATTCGCTATGATCAATCACAATTAACTCCAAATTAGGAAAATAATTGGTTTTGAGAATTTTCTCTAACAGATTATAGCCTTTATGGGCCGACATTCCCCCCACATGAGCCAATCTAACTCGGTGAGTATGGTTGGGTTGGCGAGGTAATTTGGGTTTCGGGATGATACCATTGCGATTAGCTTGGGTTTTCGCAAAACCATTAAGCTGATAAAGTTCGGTGAATGTTTCAGAAACAGACAATATTTTCTGTGCTTGACTTAATCGTTGTTGTAAATAACGACGACGACACAGGGAATCACTTAAATTAGCTGTATCTCGTGCTATGATTACGGGGTCATTTTGATGATGATCGCATTCTTCGCCTTTTTCATTGACTAAAAATTGATGATCACAAATCCACCAAGCATCATGTACTGTAACACAATAGGGTATGTGTAAATCTGCCGCAGCTTCTAAGATTGAACCTGTTAATCTTTGGACACAATGGAAATGAATTAAATCGGGTTTATTAAACTCCAAATACTGTTTAAATAGCTCATACATTTGGGGATTTTGATATTGCCAATCCATTTTTTCTTGCATTGGTGTGCTAACTTTGGTCACCCAAATATTATCGTGGGAATATTCAGTAATTTGGTAAGGAATGGGGTTATCATTATCGGTGGTAAAGATCGAAATTTCATATTTATCTCCATATTTTTCTTGGAGAATATCGACATTATCTTTAACTACTCGAGTTGCTCCTCCGATACTTTGGGGAGGATAAAAAACATTGACAATTAAAAGTTTAATTTTGTCAGTTTTCGGTGTTAATTTGCCATCGGCCATTGCTCCTTCAATTCCTGCTTTAATGATATGTTTAATATTCTTGGCCATGACAGGAATATTATAAGTTTGCCAAGCTTTTTTATAGGCTTTTTTGGCGATTTTCCAACGTAAAGTTTCGTCATTTACCAGTAATTCTAACTGCTCATACCATTCCTGAGAATTACGAGCAATTAAACCATCGACTCCATCTTCTATTACTTCTAAATAAGTTTGAGTTCCACTGACAACGGAAGGTACTTGTAAACTAGCGGCTTCAAACCATTTTAACTCACTTTTACAGCTATTAAAAGGTGTGTCTTTTAAAACGGCAATATTAATATCAGCTTGTTTGAGAAATTCCCAATAAACCTTGATCTCCTTAATTACATCCACTTTATCAATTTGTTTTTGATAGGGTTTCAAAATTTTTGGTAAAGTTAAATAACCCACAATTGTTAAACGAACTTGAGGATATTTTGCGAGAATTTTCGCCAAAGCTGGTGCGACTAATTCATCGAAATCTTCATTATGAGCTTTAGTTCCAGTGCCGTAAAATATGGAAATATAATCCCGTTTTACCTTGGGAACTTTTAATCTTAAAAACTCTAAATTATGGCTATCTAATGCGTTACGATGTAAATAAGCTTTTTGCTTAATTACTATCGGCTCCATGGCTTTTTGTAACGAAGGTGTGGAGGCGATCGCATAATCACACATGGCCATTGCTTCTTTAAACAGGGTAGTGCCTCTTACCAGACCAAAATATTCTTGCTTAGTAATTTGTCCACCATAACTTTCAAAGGTATCGGGATATTCCTGCTCCTCAAAAATAAGGTCATCTATTTCATAAAACACTACTTTTTTAATGGCTTGAGCATAAGCAATAATTTCGATAATTTCCGGTAAAGCTGGCACTCGATAAAAGATAATTAAATGGGCAAAATGTAGTTTATTTTTAGCTTCTAATATGGTACGCCAAGAAATCCATTCCACAGAAAAACCAGCATATTTAATCTGTTCTACCTTTTGTTCTACACGGTAATGTAAACACTGAGGTAAAAAGTCATCAACTACTAATAAAATGGAGGGTTGTTCGGGAATTTCTCTAGCAACGCGAAAGGGAGATAAATACTGATTATCTTGGTAACCTTTAATATTTTGACGTAATATTTGACTAGCTTTTTTCTTGTCACCCTGACTTAAAAAATAATCTCCTTGCTTTAAACCGTCATGCCATTGATTACTTAAAGTATCCTTTAATTGTCTGTAAGGTAAATTAACCAGAGGATTTAATTTAATTGCTGTGTGATAATATTTTAGCGCTTCTGTCCATCTTTTTTTCTTAGTATAAACAGAGGCTAAATTACAAGTAGCCCAAAAACTTTCAGGATTTAATTCTAATGTTTGAGTATAGGCAATACCAGCTTCTTCTAATTTATTTAAAGTAAGGAAAGCATCACCTAAATGTTGATAACTTCTGTATTGATTAGGGTTATGAAATATAGATTGTTGATAGACGGAAATGGCTTCAGATATTTTTCCTTGTAGTTTAAGATTATCTCCCCATTTTAAATAAATTCTCCAGCCATCATTGACATTTTGAGAGTATTTTCTCCCCTCTGATAAACCATAAATTAAAAAGTGTTTAATAGTTTGCCATTTAGTCTTAATATGGCCATATAAATCAGGATTAAGTTGTAAATATTCTTGCCAATTAAAATTAGTAGGTAAATCGGATTCCGTAAAACCGTAAGATTGAAAGAAGCTCTCTCGATTACTAAATCTATTTTGCTTTTGACCATATTTAAGCCAATGGGAATAAACATCTTCAAATGTTGATAATTCGGAGAAATCATCTGGGTATAATTCGCGATAAAATTCCCAATCAAAGATGGATAAAGCTATTTGATAATATTTTGAAGCTTCGGTGGGTTTTCCTTCTTGTTTTAATACCAGTGCTAAATTTGTATAAGCTTGAACAAATTCCGGATTAATTTTGATTACTTTTTTCCAACAACTAATGGCTTCTTGATTTTTTTTCTGGGCCAATAAAACCTCACCTAAACTAACAAGTAATTCGCAATTTTCGGGTTTAATTTCTAAAGCTTTGTAATAGGTTTCTAGCTGGTGGGGATTTTCTTTAATTTCTTCTAAATATGACTTGAATTCATCGTCTAATGAGGACTGGGCTTGTTCTTGTAAAACACGCTCTATTTTATCTTCAATGTATGGTAAATCAGCTTGCAATTTCATCGCTTTAGTATAAGCATCGGCCGCTTTTTGCCATTTTTTCAGTTCTACTAAAGCTTCGCCTAAATTATAATAAGACCAATGAAAATTTGGATTAATTTCGATCGCTTTTTGGAAGGATTTGGCCGCTTCTGGATAAAGTTTTAGATTTAAACAAGCCTCCCCTAAATTATGATGAGACCAAGAAAAATTGGGATTAATTTTAATAGCTTGTCGTAAGCAGTCGGCTGCTTTTGTCCAAGTTTCTTCTTGTTTTAGATAAAGATTCCCTAAATTATGATAGCCTTGCCAATTATTCGGCTCAATTTTTATAGCTTGAATACAACAATTAATCGCTTCTTGAAAATCTTTTTCTTGGCTAAAAAGTTCACTTAAATAGATATAGGATTGTGCGTCGCGAGGATTTTGCTTAATCCCTTGTTGAAAACATTGTTTTGCTTCAGTTAATTTTTTCTGTTTAATCAGAATTAATCCGATTTGATGATAAGCTAAGGAAAAGTCGATTTTTAGTTGTATTGCCTTACGAAAACAATTAAATGATTCGGTGACTTTTCCTATTTTTAAGAAACTATTACCCAGATTATAATAATCTATAGGTTTAACAGTTTGTGGTTCTAAGTTATAGGCTTGATACCAACAATTTGTCGCCCTGTCTGGTTCGTCAATTTTCTCATAAACTCGGGCTAAGTTACGATACACCGCAGCTAATTTCGGATTAATTTCTAAGGCTTTTTTATAAAAGAAAATCGCCTCTTTCCATTGTTGTTTTTGAGCACAGATACTGCCTAAATTAGCGCAGGATTCGGCGGAATTTAATTCTTTTAAGCCGTCTAAGTTGAACTTTAATTCCATGTACTGTGGTTGAGTAGATAAATCGACTTCATTATTTACTTTTTTGGTTTCCTCTAAAGGTTTTCCTTGCTCAACGAAGTTTAAGCTTTTTTCTTCTTTGGCTATTTCTTGATTAGAGTTAGGCATTTTTTTTAATGATTAAATTATTTTTACAACTTAAATTGAATTAAAACTTGAATCTATCTTAAGTTCAAAAGTCAGCTTTGTCTAGCCAATGGACAAAATTTATTTAGATGTCGGTTGTGGAACTAGATTAACTAAGTTAGTTTAAATTTTTGAGGACATGAATTTTTGCCCCAAAATTATTTTAAGCCTCCTCTTTTGTCGGGTTAACGGCTTCCCTGGTGCACATTGAAAGCCATTTTAAGCACTAACAAATTTGGCGTTGCACCTATGTAAGATGATTTGATATTTATTTTCAATGTAGGGGTAGGGCTTGTCCCTACCCTATCAGCGTTTCGGGGGCAACCACAAGGGATTGCCCCTACAATTTCATCTCAGAGTCATGCAACGCCACAAATTTTACTTCACCACAGCAGGGAAATAAAAGGAGATTAGTTGCTTAATTTTTGTGGATGGTAACTTGAGTTATATTTAAAAAATGAGAAAGTATAAATAATTGTAAAAAAGTGATCTAGATCACTTTTTTAGTTCTAGTTTTGAGAGAAAATAATGATCTAATAAAAAGATATTTTATCAGAGGCTAAAAATAATCAAAAACAAAATTAATCTAAGTTTAACCGGCAAAAAAATCCTTATCTAAAGCTAATTTTTAATAATCTTAAAACCAGCAGTTGGCAGTTAGAAATAAAACCAGTATGAGTAATAAAATAATTAGTTGTAGTGCTTGATTTGGACATGGAAATCCCGTTTTCATGGGTATTAATTATCAAGTTAAGTCATTATAGCACTTGCCAAATTTATGAGGACTCTTTTCCCCCTCTCCCTTTGGGATGAGGGGGGTAGGGGGCTGAGGGGTTGTATCTCATTTAATCTGAAAATGCTATATTGTTTGCTTTTACTCATAAATTATGACCATCTATTGCTTAACCTAAAAATTAATACCAATAGATTTTTAAAAAATATCACTTAGATAGAAATCAAACAGAAAATATGTCCCCTTTTTTGGTAAATAAAAAAATTCTCTTAAATCAGGCTCAAAAACGATGAATGAATGTCCCTGCTGCTCACAATCGCTATTACGCTGCATTAGCAAAAACAAAGTTTATTGGTTTTGTCCCGATTGTCGTCAAGAAATGCCCGACTTAGAATCGGTAATTAAAAGCCAGAAAAAGAAGGAAAATATCGCGAAATTAAATCGCCTTTATGGCTGTGATGACTTAACTTTAGAAACAAGTTCCTAAAAGTTAAATCTGTGCCGAAAGTTTAGGGATAGAAATAGTCTCTTTCCAAGAGTTTAAATCAGTTAGACTCCTGTCAGCATAAGCTCCATAGCGTTCTCGTTTCTGGCGAATGGGACTAGCTAAAGGGGGGAAAATGCCGAAATTCGGAGGCATGGGCTGAAAATGCTTTGGCTCTGCGGAACTAATAAACTCAGATAAAGCCCCCATCATTGTAGTTTCGGGAAGGGTTACGGGAGCTAAACCTAGAGCTAACCGAGCGGCATTTGTACCTGCTAACCAACCTCCGGCCGCCGCTGCTGTGTAGCCTTCTGTACCAACTAACTGGCCGGCTGCTAACAAATGAGGACGTTTTTTAAACTGCAAAGTCGGTGCTAACAATTGGGGAGAATTGATGAAAGTATTGCGGTGCATCACTCCCATGCGCACAAATTCGGCATTTTCCAGTCCCGGAATCAGGCGAAAGACCCGTTTTTGTTCACCCCAACGCAAATTAGTCTGAAAACCGACCATATTCCATAACTGGCCTTGTTTGTCTTCCTGACGCAATTGCACCACTGCGTAGGGGCGTTTTGATTTATTTTCAGGAGCGCGAAAATCCCCCAAACGGGAGTCAAACAAACCCACCGGTTTGAGCGGGCCATAACGCATGGTATCCTCGCCACGTTGCGCCAATTCTTCAATGGGCAAGCAAGCCTCAAAAAATTTGGCATTTTCCCGCTCAAAATCCTTAACTTCAGCTTGTTGGGCTTGGCCAAGCTCCTGCCAAAAATGCAAATATTGTTCCTTATTCAGGGGACAATTGAGGTAAGCCGCCTCGCCCTTATCGTAACGGGAGGCGAGAAAAGCCAGCTCATGATTGATCGAGTCACCGACAATAATGGGACTAGCCGCATCAAAAAAGCTCATATATTCCATCCCGGTAAAGCGCTGTAAATCTTCCGCTAAACTAGGACCCGTAAGGGGACCGGTAGCCAAGACAACGATACCTTCGGCGGGAATTTCCGTAATTTCTTCCCGTTTTAGCTCGATTAAGGGATGATTTGCCAAAGTTTGGGTTAATTGGTGGCTAAAAACCCCGCGATCAACGGCCAAAGCTCCTCCAGCCGGCACAGAATGTTGATCGGCAGTTTTAATAATAATTGAATCAAGTCGCCGTAATTCTTCATGGAGCAAACCGGCAGCGCGATCGAAGGACATTGCGCCAAAAGAATTACTACAGACCAATTCAGCTAATTCTTCACTATGATGGGCTGGACTAATACGTTTTGGACGCATTTCGTAGAGAGTCACCGGTAAACCTGCTTGAGCAATTTGCCAAGCCGCCTCAGTTCCGGCCAAACCTCCTCCAATAACTTTAATTGTCTTAGTCATCATAGCTAGTTGTTTGTTAAATTTCTTAATTATTATATAGTGAGGCTAAATCATTTGTACCAAAAAATTGTGCTGTTTTTAGATTGGGAAGCCTAAAATATTGACAATCAAAGAAAAACTTAACTGAATTGTTAACCAGAAAAAACTTTTGACAAAGATAATCAAAAGCTTAATTATTTAGTTTTCGGGTGATTTAGTTCTTGACAAACTAGCCGGTTACCGCTCTTTGATAAAAAGGTAAAGTCTAATTGGTTAAAATCAGATTGTCAATTAGTCTGATATAATCAGAGTAAAAATATCTTATTGAATAAATTAATTATGCAAAGTAGATCACGTCAAGTTACACCTTTAAAAGGCAAAAAAAGAGTTTCCTCGAACTCGACTAAACCGAGAAAATCGGTGACTCCAATTAGTAAGAAAAGACAAACAAATAAAGTTTCGATGATCGAATCCTTAGAAAGTAGAAGAAGCAAAATACCTGGGTGGTTAAAATCATTTAAAATTTTAGAAAATAGTTCCTCCTTTTTAGCTTTTTGTCTGATTTGTAGTAGCTTGGGTATTTATGGTTGGATTGTATTAACTCAACAAACATGGAGTCAACAATATCGCAATTTAGAAAATTTACAACGACAGGAAAGGGATTTTACCGTTACTAGCGAAACTATTAAAAATCAATTAGCAGAAGAAACTAAAATTAAAGAAACCGATTTAATCGCGCCAACACCGGAACAAACTATTTTTCTTAAGTCCTCTAATTCCCGCCCATTAAAATCAGCCAATCAGGAGTTAGAAACTAATAATTTTCAGCCAATTAAACTACCTTTGGGTTATTAATTTAAGTGAAAAAAATGCCTAAACAAATAGCTAACGAAAATAAAGTCAAATTAAGATTGCTTTTAGTTTGGCTAATTTTAATATTGGGTATGTTTGGGTTAATTTCTCGTTTATATAAGTTGCAAGTTATCGGTGTAATTGGGAAAAATGAACAGCATGAATTAGCCGAAGAAGCCCTTAAACAAAGACAATATAACTTAAATCCTTATATTCCTAGACGACCGATTATTGATCGTTATAATAATACCTTGGCTTTGGATCGCATCGTGAACACTCTTTATGTTCATCCCATACAATTTAAACATCAAAAATTAGAAATAGCTCAAGCTTTGCAAACAGTTTTAACTGAGCAAAAAATAGATGAATTATTGAAGAAATTTGACCTTAAAAATACTGGTGTGATGATTGAGGATAATTTGTCAGAATCAGAAGCTAATCAAATTCGTTCATTAAGAATTAATAAAACTCCAATTGATGGTCTAGACTTAGTTAATAAATATGCCCGTTTTTATCCCCAAGAAAACACAGTTTCCGATGTGATTGGTTATGTTCAATTAGATAGTAGAAAAGGTCAGGCTGGTCTGGAAAGTAGTCAGGAAAAATTGTTAGCTAGAGATCCAAAAGTTATTCAATTAATTCGCGATGGTAAGGGCAATTTAATTCCTTTAAGTAATCAACAAGAAATTTTTTGGAATTTCGACGATTTAAAATTACAATTAACGATTGCTTTACCTTTACAAAGGGCAGCCCGAGATGCACTTCAAGAACAAATGAAGGAAGTGGATGCTTTACGGGGTGCTGTTATCGTGATGGATGTCCACGATGGTAGTATTTTAGCCATGGTTTCTGAGCCTAGTTATGACCCGAATAATTACTCCCAATTTGATATTTCTTTGTTTAAAAATTGGGCTATTTCTGATTTATATGAACCGGGTTCTACCTTTAAACCTATTAATATTGCCCTCGCTTTTGAAGCCGGAGTAATTGATGATAATACGAGCATAATAGATACTGGTAAAACTATGGTTGATGGTTGGCCTATTTTAAACCATGATTTCGGCGAAAAAGGCGCTCATGGTAATATTAATTTAGGGCAAATATTGCAGTATTCTAGTAATATTGGCATGATTAAAATTATTGAAAGAATTAAACCTTCTACCTATTATGAGCAGTTAAAAAAATTAGGTTTAGAACAAATAACTGGCATTGATTTGCCTGGAGAAGTCGCCGGAAAATTAAAGGATAAAAATGTTTTTACTCGGGCTAATATTGAGTCGGCTACGGCTTCTTTTGGCCAAGGTTTTTCTGTGACTCCTCTCAAAATTTTACAACTCCAAGCCGCCATCGCCAATGGTGGTAAATTAGTCACTCCCCATGTGGTTAAAGGTTTAATTGACCCGAAAGGAAAATATCACTGGCAACCTGAACTTAAAACCAAACAAGTATTCGCCCCGAAAATCGCCCACAAAGTTTTAAAATTAATGGAAACCGTTGTTACCGAGGGTAGTGGACAAAGTGCGCAAGTTGAAGGCTATCGCATTGCTGGCAAAACCGGTACTGCCCAAAAAGCCAGCCCCAGAGGTGGTTATTTACCCAATGCCAAAATTACCAGTTTTGTGGCGATCGTTCCCGTTGATAATCCCCGCTACGCCATGATCGTCGTTGTGGACGAGCCGAAAAAACCCTATAGTTTTGGTTCAACAGTTGCTGCTCCCATCGCCCAAAAAGTGCTAAATTCTTTACTATTTCAAGAAAAAATCCCACCTAGTAATTAACAATTGACAATTAATAACTGTCAATTGTTTTTAATAAATTCTGTAGCAGTGTTACTGTCTAAAGGTTTAGCGTAAAAGAATCCTTGACAAAATTCACAACTTAAACCTTTTAATAAGTCTGATTGTTCTTGAGTTTCCACACCTTCAGCTACTACTTTCATTTCTAAACTATGGGCTAAACTGATAATTCCTTGGACTATTTCTAGGTTTTTAGAATGGGGTTTTATATGACGGATAAAAGAGCGATCGATCTTTAAAACATCGAGGGGAAACTGATGTAAATAACTTAAAGAAGAATAACCCGTACCAAAATCATCAATACATAATTGAATGTTTCTTTCTTTAATTTGATCAAGAATTTTGAGAGCATTTTTGTAGTTATCCATAATTGCACTTTCCGTAATTTCCAACTTTAAAAATTTAGTTTCTAAATTAGTTTCCTGGATAATTTTGTCAATATTTTCCACTAAATTAGGTTCAGAAAATTGCTTAATAGAAAGATTAACATTAATCATAATATTCCGATTTTTTAAGACATTTTGTTGCCAGTTATATAATTGTTGACAAGCTTCTTTTAAAACCCAATAACCAATGGGAATAATTGCCCCGGTTTCTTCCGCTACGGGGATAAAATCCCCCGGGGAAATAAAACCTTTTTGGGGATGATTCCAACGAATTAAAGCTTCAAAACCGGCTAATTTTCCAGTTGCTAAAGATATTATGGGCTGATAAAATAAAGAAAATTCTTGATTAGCAATCCCTTTTCTGAGGTCGTTTTCTAACTGTAATCTTTTAGAAATATTCGCCTGCATTTGCGGATCAAAAACCTCATAACGCCCTCTTGCTTGGACTTTTGCACGATACATGGCTATATCAGCATCCCTAATAACATGAGAAGGTTTTGTATATTTTATGGTACTTAAAGTAATACCAATACTTGCGGTAGAAAAGGTTTCATATTGATTTAAGATAAAGGGTTTTTTCAGTTCTTCCTGAATATATTGAGCTATTTTTACTGCATCATAAACACTGTCCATATTTTCTAGTAAAATAGCAAATTCATCCCCGCCAAAACGCGCTACCGTAGTGGTTTCTTCGACGCATTTTTTTAATCTGAGGGCAAAACTTTTTAACAATTCATCTCCCACAGTATGACCCATACTTTCATTAATTATTTTAAAGCGATCTAAGTCTAAAAATAACACTGCATATTTATAATCTCGATCTTGTTCTGCTAATTGAATCGAGTGTTTAAGTAAGTTAAGAAAATATAATCGATTCGGAAGACCAGTTAATTTGTCATAAAAAGTATTTTCTTCTAATTGTTCATAAAGTTGGGCATTTTCAATGGAAATTGCGGCTTGAGAAACTAAGATTTTTAGAATTTCTAGGCGATCGCTATTAAAAACATTAGTAGTCAAACTATTTTCTAAATAAAGTATTCCCAACGATTTATTTTTGCGTACAACGGGCAGACATAAAAGAGATTTAGGTAATCTTGATAAAAGATAAATATCAGCATTAAAATTTGAATTATTTTCGACATTATTAATTACTAAAACTTCTTGAGTGCGCCAAACATAATTAATAATACTAACAGGTATTTCCTGGGTATTTTCAACGGGAATTGGTTGTAAAGAACAGCCTTTTTTACTATCACAATTCGCTACAATTTGTAAATTTTCACCCTGATTTAAAATTAAAGAACCATGATTTGCTCCCACATTTTCCATGATAACTTGCATTAAAGTAGATAATAATTTATTCAGTTCAATTTCACTAGAAATAGTTTGAGAAGCTTTCATTACTGTTTGTAAATCAAGAATAGTAGAATTACTAGAAACACTAGAACTACTAATATTAGTATCTCTTAAAGTTTCTGTGGTAAATTGTTTTAAAGTTTCACCTGGTTTTAACTGCTCTTTTTGCAATAAAATAGGAGCAAGTAATTGGGGGTAATTCTTTTCTAAAAGCGCAATTTTTGCCGTTGCTCCCCAACGCGAATAAGCATAATAAGCATTAATTAAATAAGTTTGGGCAATTAAATCTTTCTTCCATTCTAAATAAAATTTAGCGGCTAATTCATAGGCTAAAGCTTGTTCTTGAATATAGCGATTTTCCGAGGCTAAAGATATTGCTTGTTCATAGTGTTCTATGGCCTTAATTTTTGCGCCTAAAACGCGATTTTTTTCCGCTTCAACCAAGTGATATTTATGTAAACAATTTTCCGGAGCATGATCGGCCCAATATTTCAGTTTTTCTTGGTTAAGATTAACTATTTTTAAGGTGTCTTTATCTGGGGAATTAAAAAAGTTATATTCATTATTATATAAGGCTAAATTAGCCAAAGAATCATAAAAAAAGAACAGCACAAATAAGGGATAACCAGCTACTCCATTTAGGTGTTTTCTGGCGAAATCACGATAAGTATTAATATCTTCTTTTCCGGGTTCTACTAAATAGGAAATAATGAGTTTATTGATATAAAAAGTACCCAAAGAAAAGGGATCATTGGCATTATTATAGATAGTTTCTGGCCAAATATAAGGAGTTTCAGTTATATTTTCAGCTAATAAATTTAACACTGATTGATGGTAAATATTATGGAAATTAAGCGCCGTATTTTGTTTAAGTTTGGCGATCGCCTCGCCATAAATTTCTATTTCTTTAAGCACATCCAACAATTCATTACCCACAAAATAACTAAAGGAACAGTGATTGTAAGCACAATAGGCTGCAAACTCTAAATCACCAGTTTCTAAACCACTATGATAACCTTTTAATAAAGGTTTCAAAGATTTTCTCAAATGTTTTTTCCAAGGATAAATAAAGGGATAGACTAAATTTAATACCTTAGCTTTTAAGCGAGTAACTTGATATTTGTCTAGTAATTTTAATGCTAATTTTCCCATGATATAACCAGCATCAATATCATCAGTAAAAGCACAAAGAATTAAACCATAAGTTGCAAAAGCATAAGCAGAATTAGGAGAATTACCATATCCTAAAGATAAATCAACCTGTTTTAAAATAATTAAAGGATATAACTGAGGAAAACCGATATAGGCGGCAGAAGCAACAGTTGCCAAAGTTTCCAGAGCTGCTAATTTATTAACATCTACCATGGAGGGTAATTCTGTTAATTCCTCGCTAGTTTTTCCGATTAAACTAGCAGCTGTTTTTTCTAAAGCTAATTGGACATCATTTCCCGTGACATTTTCCGGAAAATCTACTCCTAAAGGTGTGAGTAAAGTAAAAGCAGTATTAACAGCTTCTTGTAATTGACTTTGGGCAATATTTGCCTGTATTTTTACTTGATAAACATTCAGTTTATCTAATAAATTTTGGGCCTTTTCTAAGACATTTTCAATGAGATTATTTGTCAGGTTAAAATCACCATTAAGATAAGCAGATTCCGCTGCTTTTTCTGATAGTTTTAAGGTCAATTTATAATCAGTTTCCCAACTATTTTCCTTGAGTAAATTTAACCCCTTAGAAAAGTAGTCAAGAGCAGCAACTTGTGACGATGAATTTAAAGCCTTTTCACCAGCTTTTAAATTCAATTGCGCTAATTGAATCTGTTTATGTTGGTCAATAATTAAATCTTGACCAATATTTAACTGATTAACAATCTCAAAAATGTCTTCTTCTGTTTCTTCTTCCGTGAAATTTTTTAACAGTAATTGACCGATTTTTAAATGAGTTTGTTTTTTTTCTGACTCAGGAATGAGAAAATAAGCTGCTTGTTGAATACGGTCATGGTAAAAACGATAAAAACAATGATTAGATTCAATATATTTCTGTTTTAGCTCTTTAATTGCTGACTCAGATTCCTCAAATTGGTAAAATTTATAAACATCATTTAATGGTAGAATAAAACCGCATTGTAAAGCGTTCCATAAATCAGAAGCAGTTTCAGTGGTATTTTTTTCGGCGACAATTGCCAAAGTTTCCAGATTGAATTGATTACCGATACAAGCTGCTAATTTAAGAACATTTTGAGTGGAATTAGGCAAGTTTTGTAATTGATGCGCCATAAAACCAACCACATCTTCATTAGTAGATAAACTTTTGATTGCCGAAATATCACACTCCCATCCTCCTTGACTTCTATCAAAGTAAATTAGACCTTGATTATGTAAAGATTTAAGAAATTGAGTCGCAAAAAATGGATTACATTGAGTTTTTTGATTAACTAATTCAGTGAGAGGAAATGCTTGTTTTAACTCACACTTTAAAGTATCCGCAATAAGTTGATTAAGTGAGGTTTTTCTTAAGGGTTGTAAAGTAATTTCATTAACAATTGCGCCCTTATTTTTCAGGTCATTTAAAGTTAAAATTAAAGGATGAGTAGGACTAACCTCATTATCACGATATGCTCCAATTAATAATAACTTTCCTTCCTTTTCAGTCATTAATAATTGCATCATATTCAAAGAAGCTGAATCAACCCATTGTAAATCATCTAAAAAGATAACTAAGGGATATTTAGAAGTAGTAAAAACCTCAATAAATTGCTTAAAAAGATGATCAAAACGATTTTGGGATTCCGTCGCAGATAATTGGGTTAACTGGGGTTGTGAACCAATGAGCAAGCGTAATTCGGGGATAACATCAACAATAACTTGACCACTGTCACCTAAAGATTCTTTTAAGCGATCTTGCCAATATTTAACTTGTTCATTATTTTCGGTTAATAGCTGTTTAATTAAGTCTTGAAAAGCATCGACTAACGCGTTTAAAGGGATATTTCGTTTATACTGGTCAAATTTTCCCTTGATAAAGTAACCCCTTTGACGGACAATTGGTTTATGAATTTCATTAACAACGGCAGTTTTTCCAATTCCAGAAAAACCTGCCACTAACATCATTTCAATATTATTATTGGTTTCATTCTGTGCAGAAATTCGATCAAAAGCTTCCAACAAAGTGTTAACTTCAATCTCCCTACCGTAAAGTTTTTCAGGGATTAAAAAACGATCGCACTTATCTTTTTGGCCTAATTTGAAATCAGAAATAGTGCCCTTAATTGCCAATTCTTGTAAACACAATTCGAGATCATATCTTAAACCTAAAGCAGTTTGATAGCGATTTTCTGGCATTTTTGCCATTAATTTGTGTACAATATTTGAGAGAACTTGGGGGATTAGATCACTGGTTAAATTGGGCGGATTTTTAGCGAGATGACAATATACCAATTCCACTGGATCATTCGTATTAAAAGGTAAACTTCCTGTTAAAAATTCATAGAAAGTAACACCCAAAGAATAAAAATCAGTACGATAATCAATTCCCCGATTCATCTTTCCTGTTTGTTCAGGAGAAATATAAGCTAAAGTTCCTTCTAAGACCTGAGAAGATTTAATTTCTTGTTGTTCTCTAGGTAATAAAGATGAAATACTAAAATCAATTAATTTAATTTGTTTTGTGTCAGGATTAATGAGTAAATTAGCAGGTTTAATATCCTTATGAATAATAAAATTTTGAGATAAAATTTCCAAAATATAAGTAAGAGAAATAGCTATTTCTAAAAACTCTTTTAAACTTAAAGATTTTTGTTTTATATATTCTGATAAAGAAATACCTCCAAAATCTTCCAAAACTAAAACAAAACGATTACCATAACTTTCTAAACCATAACAACGTCTTATATAAGGAGAATTGAGATTTTTCTTTAAAGAATATTGATGACGAAAGTGAAGCAATTCCTGAAAACTAGGGTATTCTTGTTTAGGTAATTTTAAAATAACCTTAACATGATCAGACAAACGTTGACCTCGATAAATCAAAGTTTTAGAACTATTATAAATTTGTTCAGTTATGGAATACCCAGGAATTGAAATCATGCTCATTAATATTTATTTAAGTAAAGTAAAAAAAAGACCCGATTAAATCATTTTAAAAATAATACCACAAATAGCACTTGGCCGTTTTATATTCACTGTTAAGAAAACTTTATATTTGTTTTTTTTTTCAAATTACATCAGCAAAAATATCAGGATCTAATTAGTCGGGTGGGCAAAAAAGTTAACCTATATTGACAACAACAATAATTAATATTTTGCCCACCTTATTTATTAATAATTATTATTAATTTGTGTTAGTAATTCCTCCTTATTTTTAGCTGGTTGTAAACACTGAAAACCACGACAAACTAAACCATAAGAATGCTCGGGTAAACTGTCAATAATTTGAAAAACAGTAGTTGGTAAATATTCCGTCAATAAATCGCTAAGATTTTCCCGATTAGTCTTAACAATTGTGCCATTTTGATACCAATTTAAGGCCGTAAATAAACTAGGACAAGCGGTTGGACTTTTTGACATAATACTCGAAAAAGCTTGCAATCCTTGTTCAGCTTGTTGATAATAGTCCTGATTTTCTGTTAACAAAGCTAAACGAATTAAATTGCTAATTGCTACCCCATTAGAAGACGGTGTTGCATTATCAAGATAAGATTTTTCTTTTATTAATAAATCTTCGCTATTATCGCTAGAATTATTGTAATAACCTCCCGTTTCTACACTCCAAAAATACTGAGTAAACTCATCTTGAACTTTAATTGCGTGTTCTAACCAATAATTATTCGGATTACAATTATGTAAATCTAAAAGTGCTTTAATAAAGAAAGCATAATCTTCAGATTGAGCTAAAAGTGAAGTTTCACCCCCATAATTTAAGCGATAAAAACGATCATTAATCCACTGATTAGTTAAGATAAAATTAGCAGCAGTTACCGCTAACTTTAGGTAAGATTCTTGTTGAAAAACAGCGGCACTTCTTGCTAAACCAGAAATCATCAAACTATTCCAACTAACAATCATTTTTGTATCTGTTACCGGGGGAATTCTCCCTGGCCAATTTTCTGTTTTTGCCTCCTGATTATTGCGAGCAGGTTTAAAGATACCAACCTCGTTTTTAAATGCCCCATAGCGCTGTTTAAACAGTTTATTTAGCGCATTTTCGATGACTTCACTCCATTTTTGACCTGCGCGCCGTTGCGCCACGTTAAAACCCTCGAAATTGCCATCCGGAGTCAGGTAAAATTCTTGTTGTAATTGCTGGAATTCTTCGTTAGTTAAAAGCTTTTCTAAATGGTTATATTTCCACACATAAAAAGCGCCTTCTTCTGGTTCAATTGCGGTGGAATCGACGAAATTATCAGCATCCTGAGAAGCATAGAAAAAACCTTCAGGGGAAGTCATTTCTCGTTGTAACCATAAATAAGTATCAGAAATGGCGGTTTCAAAAGCAGGAATTGTCACACCATTACTCCACAAATTCGCCAAATATTCCATAATTTGGCCGTTATCATAAAGCATTTTTTCAAAATGGGGAACAGTCCAAGTATGATCAACGGTGTAACGATGGAATCCTCCCGCTACATGATCATAAATCCCTCCTAAAGCTAAATCTTTGCCCCTTGTTTCTGATAGTTCAGAAGCATTATAACGAGATTCAAACTTGAATTTTGTCCCTTGTAAGGCCATTTGTGAATAGGGAATCATGGGAAAATTTGGACCATAATCTTTATGGCCAATTACGCCAGTATTTGCTTCTAAACCCTGATTTAATAACTCAGAATTGAGGGAATTTGAGTTAGGAAGATTAAGGATAGTGGAATTTTGTAAATTAGTAATAATTTCCTGAGTAACTGATGCTAATTTTTCCTTTTCATCGTCATAAAAACGTCGAATTGCTTGCAAAACTTGCAGAAAACCCGGTCTTCCATAACGGGGATCAATAGGGAAATAAGTACCACCATAAAAGGGAATTAAACCATCGGGAGTAAGGAAAATATTTAACGGCCAACCTCCTTGACCTGTCATCATTTGTAATGCTTGCATATAGATAGAGTCAATGTCTGGCCGTTCTTCTCGATCAACTTTGATGGGAAGATAATTATTGTTGAGATAGTCGGCGATCGCCAGATCGGAAAAAGCTTCACCCTCCATGACGGTACACCAATGACAGCTGGAATAACCAACGGAAAGGAAGATCGGTTTATTTTCCAATTTAGCAGATTCCAAAGCTTCCGGACACCAGGATGACCAATTAATGGGATTTTCAGCGTGTTTACGAAGGTAAAGACTTTTACTATGGGCGAGATGATTGGGCATAATTAAGGGAAAATAATAGGGGTATTTAGTTTATTATGGACTTAAAAAGTTTTATTTTGAGGTCAGCTAATGAAATCAAATATTAATCTAAATTGGCTTAAATTAATTACGGTATTAATAGTATTAAATCCGGTGATTTCCGCACAGGCGCAAATATCAAGTGATGGCAGTTTATCAACTAAAATAATTACCACGGATAATCTCAATTTTGAGATCGAAGACGGAAACCCATCGGGAAATAACTTATTTCATAGTTTTAATGAGTTTTCTGTACCGACAAATGGTTCGGCATTTTTTAATAATGCTCTCAATATTAACAATATTTTCACTCGAATTACGGGGGGAAAAATCTCAAATATTGACGGTTTTTTAGGTGCAAATGGTAGTGCTAATTTATTTTTCTTAAATCCCCAAGGTGTGATTTTTGGACCGAATGCTAATCTCGGTTTAGGTGGCTCTTTAGTCGTCACCACTGCTGAAAGTTTAAAATTTGAAGATGGCACCGTTTTTAGTGTTGGCTTAGGAGGCACAAATCCCCTCTTGACTCAAACTGCTCCGGTGGGATTGCAATATGGGACAAATCCGGGGGCGATCGTTAACCAATCAACCTACACTCCTCCGTCACCTCCTTTACCTCCGGGATTTCCCGATGCTCCTCCCCCTCCTCCCTCCCTACCCGTGGGGTTGGAATTAGCAGAAGGCCAAACCCTGGCCCTTCTTGGTGGAAAAATCGAAAATACAGGGGGCTACATTAGCGCACCAGGTGGAAGAATAGAACTAGGATCAGTGGCTACTAATAGTATTATTGGTTTAGAATCCGGAGCGCAAGGTTTTGCAGTCAATTACCAAGGTGTGGAAAACTTTGACGACATAACCATTAATCAAGCTTCTTTAATTGACGTAACTTCCTCAAATCCGTTTTTACCCAGTGGAAATTTGCAAATTCAAGGGAAAAATGTTTTATTAAGCGAAAGTTCTCAAATATCTTCGGTCACTTTATTTTCTTTACCCGGGGGGAATTTAGTCTTAAATGCGAGTGAATCCGTGGAAATTATCGGTAATAGTGAAGGAGGTTTCGGCGATACTAACCTTAGTACCTCAACTTTTGACAATGGTAATGCGGGGAATATTGAAATTAATACCAAGAATTTAAGGATTGGAGCGGGCGGTGCAATTTTGACCAACACTCTTGCTGCTTTTAACCCTGAAGCTGAGGGCAACAGTGGCAATCTAACTATTAAGGCTTCTGAATCCCTGAAAATTAGCGGGATTTCGCCGATTACTGCTCGTTCTAGTTTATTGACGGTGGCAACTTCCACCAATGGTCAGGGAGGGGATTTGAATATTAATACCCCGAATTTGCAACTTGAAAATGGAGGCCAAATATCGGCAAGAAGTACGGCCGTGGGAAAAGGAGGCACAATTAATCTGAATAGCACTACTGTGGAATTAAATGGCATAAGTAGCGATACTGAAGGAGAAATCATTGCCAGTAGCATCCTGGCCAATACGGAAGGAGCAGGAGAAGCAGGAGACATCAAAATAAACACCGATAACTTAACTATCAAGAACCAAGCTTCAATTATCGTGAGTGGTACAAGTACAGGTGCAGCGGGTAATTTAGATATAAACGCCAATAATCTCTATTTGGATAATTCGGCTAGTTTGCGGGCGGAAACTGCGGCCGGAGATCAGGGTAGTATTAATCTTAATGTGGCCAAGGATATTCAATTGCGTCACCAGAGTAATATTACGGCCGAAGCAACTGGATTAGCTTCTGGGGGCAATGTTAATCTCAACGCAATATTTTTAGTCGGTTTGGAGGATAGTGACATTATCGCCAATGCAGAATTGGGAAGTGGAGGTAATATCCAAATTAAAGCGACAGGAATTTTCCTCGCTCCTGATAGTACCATTACTGCTAGTTCTCAATTTGGGGTGGATGGTATTGTGCAAGTTAATACCCCAGATGTCCAATTAGACAGCGCTTTAGCGGAATTAAAAGCAAGTTTTGTGCCAACGGATCAAATTATCGCTTCTAGTTGTATTTCTCGTCAGAACACTGACAAAGGTCGTTTTGTGGTGACAGGTACAGGTGGCCTCCCCTACACTCCTTTTGATCCCCTTCGTGGTGATTATGGTCTTACTTCTGTCCAAGGAATTAGTGCAACGGAATCACCGAATTCGGTTTTACCCAGTAATCAAGAACCAAAAATGACTTGGCAACCCGGCCAACCGATCCAAGAAGCCCAGGGAATTACTGTTACTTCAGACGGTAAAATTATGCTTGGTAATTTTTCTCAAGTTGCCACTGTAACTAAGGCCAATCAATTAATTTGCCCTTAATTGTAGGTGGTCATTTCAGTTATCAGTAGGGGTGAACGGCCGTTCACCCCTACTGATAACAACAAACCATCTTTATTTTTATAGCACTTTCCGATTAAATGTGATATACCCTCACCCCCTACCCCCTCATCCCAATGGGAGAGGGGGAAAGAGAGGCAAAATGTCAAATGAAAATGCTACATTATTTCTTACTTCCTTCACTTATGTTAAAAAAACTTAAAACTCAACTCTGGGATTGGCGAGGTGCTTTGATTACTGCACCGACAATTAGTCTGCTGATTATTGGATTGCGATCGCTCGGTTTGTTGCAATCATTGGAATGGGCGGCTTTCGACCAATATTTTCGCCTCCGGCCTTCAGAAACAACTGATGAAAGAATTATCATTGTTGGTCTGGATGAAGATGATATCAAAAAGTTTCAACAATGGCCCATTAATGACGCAATTTTGGCAGAATTACTGAATAAAATTAAAGCACAACAACCCAGGGCGATCGGCCTTGACTTTTATCGGGATTTTTCCGTTGAACCCGGACACCAAGACTTAGTGGAAGTCTTCGAGACGACTCCGAATTTAGTGGGCATCGAATTAATTGACGAAGCCGACAGCAAAAAAGCCGTTGCTCCCCCACCGGTATTAGATAAATTAGGCCAAGTTGGCTTTAATAATGTACAAGTCGATCATGATGGCCGAGTCCGTCGGGGTTTATTCTTTTTGAACAAAAATGAGCAACCGTTTCCCTCTTTTAACTACTATTTATCTGCTCTTTATTTGGAAAAAGAGGGTTTAGTACCTCAACCCACCGAAGCTGATCCCCTTCATTTTTACTGGGGTAAAGGATTTTTTCAACCTTTTGCCAGCAATGATGGTGCTTATATCAATGCTGATGATGGCGGTTATCAGCTTTTACTCAATTATCGCGGTTCGGCCAAAACTTTTCGCACTGTCACCATGACTGAAGTTCTGGACAATCGTGTCCCGGCGGACTTGTTTCGCGATCGCCTCGTGTTAATTGGGGCAACAGCCATCAGTTTAAACGATTTTTTCTACACACCCTACAGTAATCAAAATTTAGCCGCTCTGGAACGGACGGCTGGGGTAGAAATTCAAGCAAACTTAATTAGTCAAATAATAAGTGCGGCCATGGACGGGCGAGTTTTGCTGAAAACTTGGTCAGACCCAGTGGAATGGGCTTGGATCGTATTTTGGTCAAGTTTAAGCGCTGGTTTAGTCTGGAAATGGCGCTATTTAGGAGGAATGCGTCAGTTTTCCCTGAAACGGATGGCCGGACCGATTTTTTGTTTAGGAGGTCTATTTTTAACGACCTATCCCACTTTTTTAATCGGTTGGTGGCTTCCTGTTGTCCCACCGTTGCTAGGTTTGGCCGGTTCTTGGTTGGCAATTACTGCTTATGTTGCTTTAACTGCCGGGGATATTCGCCGCACTTTCGGCCGCTATCTCAGTGATGATGTGGTAGCCACATTGCTGGAAAGTCCACAAGGGCTAAAATTAGGGGGAGAAAGGCGCAAAATTACCATCCTAACCTCGGATTTACGGGGTTTTACCGCCCTTTCTGAACGTTTACAGCCTGAAGAGGTGGTAAGGGTGCTGAACCTTTATCTAAAGCATATTTCCGCCGTCATTACCAAATATCAAGGCACGATTGATAAGTATATGGGGGATGGTATTTTAGTCTTGTTTGGTGCGCCCACAGCGAGGGAAAATGACACGGAAAGGGCGGTAGCTTGCGCAGTGGCGATGCAATTGGCGATGGAGGCTATCAACCAGGAAGTTACGAAATTAGGCTTTCCTGAGTTACAAATGGGTATCGGTGTAAATACGGGGGATGTGGTATTAGGAAATATTGGCTCGGAAGCCCATACTGAATACAGTGTGATTGGCCGAGACGTTAATTTAGCCTATCGTATCGAGTCTTATACCATTGGTGGGCAAATTATGGTTTCTGAATCTACGGTGACCAAAGTTAAATCCATGGTGAAAATAGATGGCCAAAAACAGGTTTTGCCCAAGGGTGTAAAAGAGCCAATTACTATTTATGAAATCGGCGGAATTTATGGTAAACACAACCTATTTTTAACGAAAAAAGAAGCACAATTATTGCCAATTTTTCCGCCAATTCCTGTTAAATATACCCTCTTAGAAGGCAAACATATTGATGAGAATGTTTTTGATGGTAGCCTGATAAAATTATCGGAGCAAGGGGCAGAAATGGAATCAAATCAACGAAGAAGAGACGATCGCCCCTCTGATTTAAGTAATATTAAATTAAATCTTTTGAATGAAGATCAAGTAACTTATGGTGGCGATATTTACGCTAAAGTTGTGTCGAGCCAAAATAATAATCAAATAGTTTATATTTATTTTACTTCTTTAGCCCCTGATATGGAGCAACGATTAGATGTTATTTATAAACAGTTAAAATCCGTATAATCACTGAACTCAAATTGATAACTTTAAGGTATATTTGTATTAGAGAGTCTCTGACTCAAGCAAAGTCTTAAGATTATTCTAAAAAAAACTCCACAAAGTTATTAAAAAGAAGGAGTAAAATGATGAAAATTACTAAAAAAATCTCTCTTGTTCTCGCCGGTGCTTTGTCACTTACTTCATTCGGAATGTTTAGTATTCCCAATTTAGGAACTAATTTAGCTAATTTGTCTATCAAATCAGCTAACGCGTTACCCGGTGGTTTATACTTAGCTCCCATTAAGAAAAATCCCCGTAATAGTCAAGGATCAGGTTCTCGTGGTTGCGATCAAGCCTTATTAAGTCAAGCCGATGCCGTTAAATTGGTTATTCCTTCGACAGACTATGTGGCTCAAACAACTTCCTCGCGTCCTAATTTTTACTATTATGTTTCCGAAGCAATTCCTGTGCCCATGGAATTTAGTTTAGTTAAACCTGGCCAAGCTGAACCGATTTTGGTGAAAACCGTGGAAGCTAAACAAGCCGGTATGATTAAAGTTACCATGCCCGAAACCGCATCAGAATTGAAAACTGGCGAAACCTACAAGTGGTCCGTGAGCTTAGTCTGTAACAGTAAACGTCCTTCTGCTAACCCTTTATTCTATAGTTGGGTCGAAAGAGTCGCTCCTACTCCCGAATTGAACGCTAAATTGGCGAAGGCTGATGTTTACACTCAAGCCAAAATCTATGGCCAAGCTGGCCTCTGGTATGATTCTTTAGCCGCCATTGAACAGGCAAGCGATGCCAATCCTCAAGATCAAGTCATCCAAGCTGATTTTAAAGCTCTGGTTCAAGAAGCTGGCGTTGTTTTACAATAAAAAGTAATTATTTTTTGTTCATGTTGGCTGAATTTAATGATGAATATTACCAGGCCTAGTATTCCGCTAGGCTTTTGCTTTTTATTTTAGTCAGCACTTGACAAAAGCGAGGCTATGCCCTCATGGCTAAGAAATTCAGCGCAAAAAAAACAAGTTCGCTGTTGCGCGTAGGGGCACTCCGGCCGGAGTGCCCCTACCAGCGCTAAAGCGCAACAACAAGCCTTCTTTCTTGCGATTAGAAAATCAGCAAATTAGCTTCCGTGATTAAGGTGGAATCAACATTGCTTAAGACTGCGAGGATGTCGGTGTCTAACTTAATCACGGTGTTACCGGTGGCGTTATTTTTCAGGGTTAAATCCTTGAAAGTAATATCTTCTGGTAATTCTAATTGTAATTGGTCAGAATCCATCTCAAAGTCACGGATTAAAGTACGACCTGAGTCTAATTGTAAGACAAAAGTATCAGCTCCTAAACCTCCTCGGAGGGTATCGTTTCCACCGAATCCATTGAGAATATCGTTACCGTCATTACCAACTAAACGGTTATTTTGGTCATTACCGGTTAAGGTGTCATCAAATTCTGAACCGATCGCCTGTTCAACACTAATCAGGGTGTCACCTTCGGTATTAATACCGGTGTCCAGGTCAATGGCGATCGCCATTGGGGAGTTACCATAGTTAACCAGGTCAATACCTTCACCACCGTCTAAAAGGTCAGCACCCGGACCACCATTGAGGGTATCATTTCCTAACCCACCATTGAGGGTATCGTTTCCTAAACTGCCTTGTAATTGGTCATTACCTTCTAACCCGTTCAGAATATCATCACCGTCATTACCAACTAAACGGTTATTTTGGTCATTACCGGTTAAGGTGTCATCAAAGTTTGAACCAGTGACATTTTCCAGATTAATCAGGGTGTCACCTTCGCTATTAATACCGGTGTTCAGGTCAAGGGCGATCGCCATTGGGGAGTTACCATAGTTAACCAGGTCAATACCTTCACCACCGTCTAAAAGGTCAGCACCCAGACCACCATTAAGGTTATCATTACCTAATCCTCCAATTAAAGTATCATGTCCTAATCCACCATTAAGAATATCGTTACCTAACCCACCATTGAGATAATCAGGGCCACCTTTACCATTAATTAAATCATTGTTGTCAGTACCTTCTAAAATTTCTCCCGTGACGGTTCCGTTGATCTGGTTAAAAATATTAAGGTGGAAGTTAGTGGAACTAGAAAGATTACCACTGTCGGTAGCAGTTACTTTAATTTGCCAATTAGTTGCGTCTGTCAAGGTTGGTGTGCCACTAAACTGACCTGTTACTGGATCAAAACCTAACCAGTTAGGTAAAGGACTACCATCGACTTGAGTCACAGTATAGGTTAAAGACGTGTCATCTGTATCAGTAAAGGTATCACTAGCAAAGCTAAAGTTAAAGGGTGTGTTACTGATACCTCGTTGAGGGGCGATCTCCTCTTGAACCAAAGGTGCATCATTGACATTAGTGACATCAAAAGTCATGGTGTGGATTTGGTCAGTAAAGAACTTACCGTCAGTAACACGGAAATTAAAGTGAGTATAATTAGGGGCAAAATCGTTAAGATCAGGGGTAAAAGTGAGTTTACCAGCTGCAATATCAGCCACCATAATTTCCATACCACTGGTAACAAATTGATCACCCACTTTGAGATCACCTTGATCCACCGTCCATTCGACAATGACTGACTTTAAGGTATCATCGGGATCGCCTTTTGTAAAGGGGAAGTCAGCAACGGTGAAAGTATAGGGGGTATCTTCATTAAGAGTGCGAGTAAAATCAGCAGTTTGAGGTGCAAAGACATTAACAGCAATACCAGTAAGATTATTCAATTGAGCCGACAAACCATAAGTGCTGAAGTCTTGATTAGACTGTGCAAAGGAAATATCAAGCTCATTATCGCGGATTTTAGCGAGTAAGTCTTGTAAGTTTTCGCCGACAACCTGCATTTTGCCATTAATGCGGAATATTTTGTCATAAATGTCATAATTTTCATCACTGAATCCATAACCACCATCGCCAATACCATCACCATTGTAATCAATTTGACCATAAGCTTCTTGGCTTAAAGCAAGACTAGCATTGGTGATAGCTAAATTAGCGGCGTATTTTTGAACTTGGGTAAAGTCAGAGGGTAAAAAGTCATAATAAGAATCAGCCAAGCTAAAAGTACCAGAATTAACCTTAGCGGCCAATTGATCAAGAAGTTCATTAATCGGTTTACCAGTCAAGGTTGCTAATTGTTCACTAACAAGTTGGATTTGTGCTCCTAATAAATATTGATAGGATTTATCATCAATCTGAGGTGCATAGCTAACAATTTCATATTCTCCAGTCTTCGGATTAATATCGTAGCTGAAAGGGATACTAACTGCTTCAGCTTGCCAATTCAACTCAAGAGAAAGCCAACCGTTTTGAGCTTTAAGTTCAGCGAAATTATCACTGAGGAGAACCTGATCAGTGACATCTAATTGATAAGGTACTGAGTATTCTACGATTATGCCACCTTCTAATTCCTCATAGAAGATTTCTTCTCCCGTGGCGATAACTTCCAGCCTAGGATAAAAAATCAAAGAGCCACCTAATTCTTCCAAATTATTACTGACCAATTCTTCTGCTTGGGCAATGGTGAAACCTTCGGGATTGAGACGTGCAACTCTTTCCACCAAACTGGTAAAGGGAGTGACAACTTCCGAACCCACAGCTGCGGTTAAAATACCTTCAAAAGGCAGATCTGAACCCGAATCAATACCACCAATCATCGCTAAACGGCCTTCAGAGATGTCAATCGTACCATTTTCGTTAACATCTAATTGGGTAAAGAGAGATTCAGAAATATTGAGGGTAAATTGACCATTGCGATTAGTAACGGTGGAAGGTTCATCTTCGTCTAATTCACCATTTAAGTTACCATCAAGGAACACCGTACCACCAGAAATAAAACCATCTACAGCTTTACCAGCAAAACTCAGGGTAACACCATGAGCACCAATATTAAACTTAGCCAAATTAATACGGAATTCCTGCTCCCAAATGGTTTTCATGATTTCAAAGAAACCGAGATCAACGCCGACGCGAATTTCACCTTTCAAATAGGCATCCAAAGAACCCTTAAGATCAAATAAACTTAAAGGATTGCTAATCCGGGAGATAATTTCCGAACCACGGACCTTACCGTCACTGGTCCCTTGCAATTCCCCTTCATCCACGAGGTCAAAACCGAGATAACCGTCAACCCCACCTTTCAGGATAGCTTTAGCGACCACAATACTAGCAGATAAACCTGCATAAATACCGGCATTGAGGCTTAACTCATCCTTGTCCACACCATCGGGATTCAAATCATCCACATAGAAACCGTCAAGGATTTTATAGATGGAAGAGATATCAAAATCATCATCGCGCCAAGATTCCAACCCGTGGGTATCATAACCTACAGAAAGATCAGTTTTCGCCTCAAAGTACATTCCCAAAATACCTTCCACAGTGGGAGGAGTCCAGAGGAGGAATTCTTGTTCCTTACCGAAGTAATAGTTTAAATCGGGAATATCATATTTAATTAAATCCACATCTTCTTCACCCAATAAGAGACGAATGATGGTCAGGGGATTGTCCAAAATGGGGATTTGGATACCATCGAGACTTTGTAACTTACTTAAAGTGCTTTTTTGTTGAGGATTGGCCGTGGTCGAATTTTGTGCTTGTTGGGCCGGTGTTGTACCAGGAGTCACACCTGGAGCAGGGGTTTGTGTACCTTGAGTACCAGCATCAACTTTGGCCGCCGTGTCGGCGGGGTCATCACTAGCGCCTTTAAAGTCATTAAGGTTATAACTACCCAAGGGGAGAATAATGGAACTACCACTTTCGGCTAATTCGATTAAATTCTCATTTAATTCGATAATCTTGGTAACAGTCTCAACAAATTTGACCGCTTTGGGAACACTATCCTTAATCCGTTTTAAGTTAGCATCGGTTGTATCCGCAGGAATTGCTTCGGCCAACACGATTCCTAAATCTAAAATTGACACCCCTGGTCTACCATCACGATTAAACTGATTTTCCATCCCTAAGTAAGAAAACAGTTTCGTATCCGCGTTGAGGATGTCGATAACTGGTTTCACAGGCGAGATAATATCGTCAACCGTTTTCATAATGGGAGCGGCAAAATCAGTTAAGAAAGTGCCAAAATCGAGGGTAATATTATTAAAATTAACATCTAAACCCGTACTACCCGATTCAGTTTGATTACCATAATTAAACAGAGGTAGGCCGATGGCCAAATCAAAGGCCACACTGGGGAAAGCAGGATCTCCATCAATACTGGTTTTCGTGTTCAGACCTAAATTAGCATTACCGGCCAATTCGTAGGTAAACAGGTCATTCAAGGTAGAATTGGGGTCACTCTTCCAGTTTTTCAGTTCTTGAATGGTTAAACGATCGCCATCATCAATCAGTTCAACAATAGTACCTGTACCCGTTAAAGTGCTGGTATCAAATTCATTATTCGGTAAAGTGAACAATTCCGTAACGACAGTCTGATCATCTAAAGTGAAAGCTTTGTTATTATCGTTGTCAATAAAGGTTCGTCCTTCCGTGGTTCTGACTAAGGGTTCATCGCCCACATCTAATTTTTTAGCAGTATCAGTTTTAGCATTGACAGTATTGACAAAACTAATTTCCGTTTCCTGAATTTTACCGTTGGTGACAGTTAATTTCAAGATTTGATGGGCTGGATAACTACCGGCAGGTAAATCAACAAATTCCGATTGCTGTTGGGTTACGGTGAAATTAGCGAACAAATTAAGGTCATTATTCGAGTCATAAACTCCATTATTATTTTGGTCAAGGTAGGTAGTAGTACCAGAAGTTAAGACTTTATAGGTGTAAATGTTACTTTTGAGAGGATCAAAATTGTCTAAAGTCAACTTACCATTATTATCCTTGTCAATAAACCTGACACCCGCTTTAATTCTGACTAAAGGTTCTTCTTTGATGTCTAATTTTTTAGCAACATCGCCCTTACTATTGACAAAACTCACCTCAGTATCCATCACCTTACCATTAGCGACGGTCAAGTTTAAGATTTGGGCTGCGGTATAATTACCTGCTCCAGGAAGACCAAGAATAGCAGATTCGAGCACCGTTACAGGTTGGGGTTTTAACAGATCAAGATCGTTAGCATCTTCAAAAGTACCATTATTATTTTGGTCAAGGAAAGTGGTAGTACCTGAAGTTAAGACCTTATAGGTGATAATTTTCTTTTCAGTTTCGAGATCAAATTCAGCAAACTTTGAATAGACAAAGGATTCCGTCGCGTCTAATTGACCATTATTATTAGTATCAAGGAAAGCGATTCCCGTTCCTTGAACAAATGTACCTTCGCCAAGTCCTGCTTCATCCGCATCCAAGGTGTTATTGTTGTTCTTGTCAATTCTGGCTTTTTCTTGACTGGTAAGGGTTTCACCGGTATCTAAGACATTATTACCATTTTGATCAAAGTAATAGGTAACAACGCCATTAACATTTTTTTGCTCAATTGTCAAGGGTTTAAGCCTATTTGTTGCGTCAAACCATTTTGTCGTGCCGGGGGTGACAGAAAAGAGTTTTTCCTTACTGGTGATGTCTAAACTACCATTACGATTGATGTCAAAATAGTAGGATTCAATGGTAGGTTGACCTCCGGGGGTGGTACTTGCTACTTTCTTCGTTAGATAGACACCTTCACCTTTGGTATTAAAAGGTGCATCAAATTTACCATTGGCATTCCAGTCGAGGAGTTTTTGGGGAGCGGTCGCATTGGCCACTGTGGTAAACTCAGGAGCAATACCTTGGGTATTAACGTTAATAAAAGGTTCGTTAACTACCTGATTAGTGGTAATAAAGTCGCCGGTGGCAGTAGTGGCAGGTTTACCGCTATCATTAGTTTTAATGGGATAGGTAAAGCTACTAGCATCTAAACGATAATCACCGTCCACATCAAAGAATTTGACGGTTTTGTAGTTATCAAGGTCTTTTAAACCTGCTTCAAAGGTAATAGCCAACTCAGTATGGTTTTTTGGATCATCGGCCATGTCTAAGCGTAAAAAGGCCAAATTACCTTGGGCTTTAAAATCTTCTAAATCAATTCTGAAGGCTGCTCCCACTTTAGTTTGTTTGGTATCAATATAGAAACCGAAGTCTTTATTTAAGCCAAAACCGAGTGCGATATTAAAGTCAAAGGTGGTTTTTAAATCTCCTTCGGTGGTTAAACCAATTCCTAACGCGTCTAAACCTAAGTCAACATCCAAAGGTAGGGAGAATAAATCATATTTTTCTTTGACATTGAGGAGAATACCGATGTTATCTTCGGTCATATCCACTGAGACATTGACGAAATCTAAACCTAAACTAGAAAGTGCACTTTCAATGACGGTTTTTAAGCGATTTCCGGTTAATTCGGGTTCGGCGGAAATTGCCACCACTAATTTATCGCTGATATCGCCGATTAAATTCGGCATTTTACCATCTAAAGCGCCCACCATGGGAATCTCTAGGTTATCTAAACTTTGTTGTAAGTTGCTTAAACCGAGACGTACTGTTTGGGAGGTGGTTTCTGGGTTGAGAGGGCGATCTACGACATCCACCCGTTGGACGGGGACAAACAGACTCTTATATTCAACGTCCCGGGAATCGACTTGGTAAGTAATATTACTTTGATGGTAAAGTCCGGGTTCGGCGAGTTGCTCATCAATTCCGGTAAAGGTGACGGTTTGCAATTTATACCAATCTTCGGGTTGAATGGTAATTTCGGTGGTTTGTTTATCGACTTGGGTGGTGGTACGAATAATCGGGAAAGTGAGGGGATTACCAATTTGTTGACCGGTGGTAGCATCTTTGATGATGGCTTTTACTTTCATATTACCACTGGTATCAGGATCTAGATAACCTAAAATCACCTGTTGGACTTGATTCCAGTTACCCGGTTCTTCTCCTGTGACGGAATTTGGTTCAGTGGCGGTAAAGAGGAGGGTTTTGAAAACGGGGTTATCCTTGGTAACGTCATTATTACCATCAGAAAATTCAACAATGACATTAGAGGAGGGGATTACTTTTAAGTTGACACCAAAGGAGACAGTTTTCTCTTTTTCTCCGGTGACTAAACTGACTAAGTTAACATCTAAATTACCCCCATTAGTTTCGTCAAAGGTGTAAATATCCTTACTAACTTTAACTGTAGTGGGATTAACGGGATTGACAAAGTCGATTTCAAAGCCTGGAGTTAAGCGAATATTAACAGGAGCAGTAGGTTCACTCAATAAGGATACTTCAAAACTAGCAGTTTCTCCCTCTTTAACCACGGTATTATCGCCAACTTGAACGATTCTCACACCAGGGACATCATCATCTTGAATTCTTAAGGTGGCTTTGGGATTGGCTGGGAGGAGATAACCATCACCAGGAAGAACCTCAACAATTACGGTTTCTTCAGCAATCCGAGCGGGGGAATTTGCTTGAATTTCACCCTTTCTGCTACTATCATCAACGGTGACAGTAATATTACCTTGATAAAGACCAGAATTGTAGGTTAAAGTAGTACCCTTACTAATGGTAGCGGTTAAATTTTTGTCAAATCTGAGCTTACTACCGGCAAATAGTTCGGGAGTTAAGGAAGTAATTGGTTCTCTGTAGGGGATAACTTCACTGAGTCCTAATTTATAAGTTCCACTTTCTTTTTTGGTTAAAGCTCCTGCATAATAAGTACCACTGGTGGTGGGAGTAAAGTGCATTTGAACTCGGCCACCATTAAGTTCTGAACCCAATGGTTCGGCGATTTTTTCACCCTTACTGTTATAAAGGTAAATGTTAGGAGTGGTTAAAGTACCATCACCCAAGGAAGACCCCATCATGTCAATGACATAAGTAGTATAAGCTTTGAGGTCAAGTTTATACCAATCTTGATCAGAGAAGTCGGTTATAGTTCCTGTTACCTGAGACCCTACACTGATGACACCAGTAGTGGTATTATTATTAGCTAAGTCTGTAGTTCCTTCGGATGTGGAGCTACTATTACTGACAAGATTTTTGACACTTAAACGATAAGAGTCTGAACTTGTGGAACTTGTTCGTGGATAATAATTGCCACTGACAGTCGGAGTGTAGGTCAATCTTGAATTGAGGTTTGAACCTGTATTATCATTACTTCCGAGTAAAGTATTGTTACTGTCATAAAGATACAAAAAGGGATTACCATTGTTATACTTTTCTAAGTCAAAGGTATAGGTTTTATTGGCTTCAAGATAAACAGCGTAGCCATCTTGGTCACTAGAGTGAGCATGAGCACCCATGACGAAATCACCTACTAAGAGTCGGCCTGTGGTGGTGTTATTGGCGGGGTAATCTGTACCCTGAAGTTCATCGGTGGATTGATTAAGAATCTTGGTAATGGAGCTACTAACATTGAGAATTAACTCGTTACTGTTAGCTCCTTGAGTAACACTTTTGATGCTTAACTTGAGGTCTTCTACTAATTTATCGTCAATGGGCGCAATAATCAGGTTATTTTGAATGTCTCCGGGGGCGATACGGACAACCCCTTCTTTTTGAATAAAATAGTCACCTAATTCCAATTTACCATTGTTATTGGTATCTTCACCTGTGTCTAAAACGCCATTACTGTTTTTATCTTCAGATAAGGTTGCACTACCCCCCACTAAACGATAATTGACGTTAAGTCCGCTACTGTTTTTCGGTAAAGGTGCATTAAGTTGAACGGTAAAGTAACTTGGTTCGCTGAATACTTCCGAAGCGGTTGGACCTGCAATCAAGGTGGCCGTGGGTAAGTCGTTATCTTGAATGACAACGGGTAAAGGTTTTAATTGGTTAAAAGCATCTAAATTATCCAAATTAACGGTAATTTGACCTGTATAAAGACGACTAAGATTAGTGGAGGATGCTAATGTTAAGGTATTAGCCTGAGTAATAGTAGCAGTTAAATCGGGAGTCAATTGAACTTTACTACCGATCATCAGGTCGGGAGTGAAGAAAGTATTAACCGTTTCTATATCCGTATAAGGGATAACTTCACTAACTCCCAGTTTATAGGTTCCTGCTGTACTGGTGTAAGTTTCAATATAATAACTACCTGTACTAGTGGAAGTAAAGCGCACTTGAGATCGCATACCATTACCGACTTCTAAACCACTCGACTGTGCGACATAACGATTAAAATTACTATCAGAATAGAGAGCAACGGAATCAGCATATTTTAAAGTACCATCTCCCATAGATTGTCCACTCATGTCAATAACATAAGTTTTACCCATCGTGAGGTTAACTTTATACCAATCCCTATCACCAGGGTAGGCTCCGTTTCCAGTGACTTTATCCCCTACGGTAATAAATCCTGTGGTAGTGGTATTGGCAGGTAAATCTGTAGTTCCTTCTGATTTTGAGGCACTATTACTGACAATATTATCGACACTTAAGCGATACTGATTACCTAAGATTAGATTAGTTTCTGCATAATAATTACCACTGATAGTAGGTGTGTAAATAATTCTTGGTTGCTGATCAGTTTGTTCATTTTTTTGACTGGCCTCGACTAAAGTTCCGCTACTGTTATAAAGTGCCAAATTCGTCCGGTACCCTTGATAATAATAGTTTTCTAAATCTAAAGTATAGGTTTTTCCGGCTTCCAAATAAATTCCATACCAATCTTTATCACTATTGTTGGCTGCTTTTCCGAAGACATAATCGCCCACTAAAAGTCGGCCGGTGGTACTGGTATTGGCAGGTAAATCTTGATCAGATGCTTCTCCTACCGATTGTGTATAAGTTTTGGCTTGAATTTTGTTCTCAATATTGAGGATTAACTCATTGTTAAAAGCGCCAGAGGTAACACCTTTAATGGTTAACTGGTTTTCTAATAAGCTACCATTTACGGGAACTGTAATCGTATTTTGAACATTACTGATTGCTTGGGTTTTCTCTCTGATATATTCAGAATCCACTACAAATTCATCATCAGAATCCGCGACGACTAAATCATAGCTATTGGCATCACCCGCAACTTTGAGGTAATAGTCCCCAAAAGGTTGACCATTAAGAGAAATTTGCTCCAAATTACTAGCTGTGCTAGAACTATCAGCAACTAAAAGGGGTGTAGTTAAATTTTTCCCTGAATAAACTTCTAATTTGAGATTTCCAGATGCATGATCAAAGTCAATCCGTGCAAAATCAAGATTATTACCGGTGTCAGGTAAGGTAAATTTAAACCAGTCAATGTCTCCCGAAGGCGTAATTGCTAAGTTATGACCGTTATAACCACCTTTAATCGTACCTAAATCTAAGGCATTTTCCGCAGTGTTATTATCGGCTTTGGATTCAAAATCTAATCCTTGACCGGTTTGAACCTCAAAGTTAATCTCGCTAAAATGCAGAAATTCGACGACTTGATCATCTAAGGCGGTCGCTCTGACAGTTTGCTCAAAGTTCCAGTTTTGAGGGTTAAAGGTAATGGTTAAGGGTTCGCCAACAAACTCGTTATTCAAGCGGATTTGGTCATTAGTGGGAGTCATGATCAAGCGAATATCACCCACGGGTTGACTACTTAACTTGATACTATAAACGTTATCCCGACCTTCGATCGCTTTTCCAGCTCCTTTAATAATAAATCCTGCTTGATCGTTGTCAATATTAGTCAAGGAAAGGTCATTTACTGCGAGTTTATGATAGGTTTGGTCTTCACTGGAGACGGTGGTAATGATCTGATAAGTCATGTCATCATCTTCAATCTGATCATCCACACCTTTGACGTAAAAAGTCTGCGTTTGATTCCAGTTATCAGGGGTAAAGACCAAACTTGCAACTCCCGCCAAGGAGGTTAAATCACTTTTCACTGTGACTAAAGCTTCTGTGTCATCCTGTGAACCAAGGTAAACAGTCACGGGAGCGGTAGGTTGACTATTAAGTTTAACGCTATAACTGACGCTATTACCAGTTTCTGAGGTATTCGTACCCGTAAGTTTAGCAATGGTAACACCTGCTACATCATTGTCAGTAATGGTAACGGTGGTGGTGATGGGATCATTTTTGACTAAAACACCATTTTGAAGCGTACCATTTAATTGATTGGTGCTACTGTCAAGCAGGGCATTATTAGCGTCCAAATCTCCTTTATAATATGCAACTAAACCAGTTTCACTACCTGTAAGGCCTTGATCTTTAGTAGTTTGAATTTCTGTTTGAGTCAGGGATTTATCCCAAACGGTTAGGTTTTTAATTTTACCTGCGAATTGATACCCACTACGACCTTTTCCTAGGTAATTAACAGTTTTGAGGATATCGGTGGGAAGTTTAAAAGGTGAAGCTGAACTTTTGAACTCACCATTAACATAAAAGTTTCCTTTTCCGCTACTATCCACAGTAACTGCTAAATGTACCCATTGTTGTTGAGGTAAATTATCGGGTAAGGTATAACTAGACGTTTGAGAATTAGTTCTGGTTTCTAAGTAAAATTGGCTCTGATTATTTTTTAAACCAAAGAAGATTCTTTCGCTACCTGTATCATTGCCTAATTCTAAAATTGAGCTAAAGTTTTGGGTTTTACTGTCGATAAATACCCACGTTTCGATGGTATAATCACCCGCTAATTTGGCGTTGGGGATTTTGACATGATCATCTGTACCATCCAAGTTAAGGTAATTTTGAGGTGAACCTAAATTATAACCCGCATTCGGATAGAGACTAATCTCTAGGGTTTCGTTACCTTCAGCAATTTGGTCATCTTTGATTTGCAGGTTAATGGTTTTGGTTTTTTCCCCATCTGCAAAGGTGACTAAGTTAAACTGTTCATAGTAGTCAATTTTGCCATTATTAACGCCGACAAAAGCATCTTTAAAACCATCACCGTTTAAATCAACCAGCGCTAGTGCGGAATTAGTCGCCAAGGATGCGGTGTTGGTAATTTTGGCGAAGGGATTTTTGCTGGCATTTTGTGCAAATGTGCCGTTATTATTTTCCCAATAACTAACAACCCCATTGGATTGACCCACAAACATATCCATATCTGCATCCTGATCATAATCCACCAGGATAGGTGCATTTCCTGAGATATTGGCGAAAGGATTGCTAGTTGATTTAGTAAAAGTAGGAGTTTTTTGACTACCTGTATTTTGATAATAGCTGATTCCATTGGCAGCAGAACCGACAATTAAGTCGTTATCGCCATCTTTATCATAGTCAACTAAGACGGGGATAGCTTGATCGCCTACGTCAATACCACTAAAGGGATCATTTTGAACGGGAATTAACCCACTCGGAAGGGTAAAGCGGGGGTTCAGGCGATCGCCGTTATTGATATAGTAAATAATATTACCTGTGTCTGTACCGATCGCCAAATCTAAGGTTAAATCGCCGTTTAGGTCAGCAAAAGTGGGAGCGGCTCCTTGAATGGTAATATTACCAAAGGGATTTTGGCTACCAGTTTGTTCTTCAAAAAGGGGAATACTAGGACTTCCGAGGTTTTTGAAATATTTAATCCCGGTTTGATGACCAATAATAGCGTCTAAATCGCCATCGTTATCTAAATCGGCAAAAGTTGGTTTAGCATTATCTCCTACATCCACATTACCAAATGGACTAGCAAAACGCGCTTTACCATCAGCTTCAAATTGATTAATTAAATAAGTTTGGCTAACTTGGTAATCTTGATTAATTACAGCAGTACCATCAGGAATGCTGAACATTACTTCAGTGGCTTGTGTAGCTGCTTTACTCAGATTAACATTGATGGAAGCAGTGGTATTACTTTCTGCTACGGTAACGGGATTACCAATGGTGACGGTGGGAAGTGTGGAATTGGTAGAAGGAGTAGTCAGAGCTGCTGTATCGACCTTCTGGTCATCGTCTAAATTTTTGACGGGAATTGCGAAGGTTTTGCCACTATAATTTGGGTCAGTAGTAGCGCTAACTATAGCCGTAATGTTATAACTAATGTCACCATCTAAGTCTAGGTCATCTAAACCTGTTACGGTGACTACTTGATAATCTTGCCAGTTTTCTGGGGTAAAGGTGACGGTGGTTTTGTCTAAACTGGTTTCGGTGTTATCAATATTGTTGAATGTTACAGTGACATCGGCCGTGGGTTGAGTTTGCAGGCGAATACCAACGTAGCCCTGACTGCCAATACTGGGTAAGGTAATTTCTACTGTGTTACCATTAAGGCTAATTTTGCCGTTATCCAAGGTCAATCCTTGAACACCGGTACTATTTTCTTTGAGAATTGCTCGTAATTGGCTAGGATTTGGTAAAGTTCCTGTTATATTTAAGCTAATTTTACCCGTATTAATCTGCTCTTGGGTGAGAGTAACACTTCCTAAAAGGTTGTTATTGTTATCCCATAATTGCAGGACATTATTTACATTGGGGTAAGGTTCACTGGTGACGACTGCTACCAAGTTATCGCTATAACCCATAACAGGTTCACCGTCAACCATGACCAGATTACCATTACTATCAATGGTTTGTTGGGCATTTACTACTTCTATACCCGCAGTATCATCATTGAGAATGTTTAAGGTTGCTTGGTTTTTAGTTGTAGTTAATTTATAACCTGTACCCGTTGCTAAGGTAATGGTAACACTTTCGTTAGGTTCGGTATTTTTGTCAATAATGGGTAAAAGGGAAATTTGTCCAGTGGTGTCTCCTTCGGCAATGGTTAATTGGCCTGTCATCACATAAGACGCGCCATTTGTCAAGACCCCGTTACGGTTATTACCACTACTATCAAGGACGAAATTATCGGTGGTAGGATTAGCTCGATAGTAATCTACTAAACCAGTTTCATTACCATTGAGTGAACTATCTTTATTGGCGATAATCTCAGATTGAGTTTTGGCAGTATTCCAAACTCTGACTTCTCGGATTTGTCCATTAAGTCCATCATCCTCATTGTCATCGGTGAACATTCCCAGACGATACCAACTATTAAGGTAATAAATATTACCAGTTTCGGCGGTGGAAGTGGCGACACTTTCGCCATTGATAAATAACTCCATTTGTGAGCCATTATAAACACCCGCTATGTGATACCATTGATTAGTCGAGTAGCTAGATGGAGATTTGAGATAAGTTAAACCGTTGCTACCTCCTGCTACCGCCAAGTAAAATTGTCCACTACTAAAAGTTCCTAAAGCGAAACCAGCTTCGGTGGAGCCATTATCCTGTAAGAAGCTGATCGCGGATGTCCAATCTTTAAATTGAGCGATATTTACCCAAGCTTCCAAAGTTATAGCATTAGTAGGCAGATTTAAGCTAGTAGCACTTACTTTACCGTTGCTTAACGCTACATGATCATTGACTCCATCAAATTTCAAGGCCGAGTTGGCAATATTTTGATAATCTGTTCCTTGAGTGGCTGTTCCACTTGGGCTATAATTGATGGTTAAACCACCAGCCGGCGCAGGTGCAGATAAATTCACGACAAAATTGCCTGATTGGCCGCCATCTTCGCTAATATCCCCCAGACTGGAGATAATTACTTCGGGGGTGACGGGAACAGCATCGGTGGTACTTCCTTCGGTAACTTTTAGGGGTGGATTGGGGGTAAAGCCAAAGGTTTGAGTCCCTGTAAAGTAACCCGAAGCTGAAGCACTAATATTACCATCAGCACTAACTCCATTGAGTTTAACGGTTTGGAGGGTGTCCCAATTACTGCTAGTAAAGGTAACAGTGATGTTGCCTAAACTGCCTTGACTGCTGCTGAGGTTAACTGTGACGTTACTGGTGGGTTGACTGGTTAATTTAAGCTTAAAGTCGGCGGTCCCATTTTTGATCGCGAGGGGGTTTTTACTGCTCAGTGGTTGGTTAGTCGCATCAAAGAGAATCACCCCTTGGGTGTAGGCTTGATTATCTTTAATGGTAATGACTGCACTATTATTGGTGGTGCTAATTCCGTAGTTAGAATTAGGCCAACTATTATCGAAGCTAATCCCAACAGGATTAGAGAATTTACCGGTTCCCGATGAGCCAAATTTACTGAGGTAATTGCCGTTACGGTCGAAGACCTGAACATCGTTTCTGGAGTTATCAGTCACATAACTGTTACCGTTGCCATCTATGCCTACATTTATAGGACGTGAAAATTGTCCGTTTCCTGTACCATAAGAGCCAAATTTGCGCAGGAATTTGCCGCTACTGTCGAAAATCTGGACATTATAACGTTCCATGTCAACTGCATAAATATTACCACTAGGATCAATGCTTATATTGGTTATACGAGAGAATTGTCCGTCTTGTGAACCATAAGAACCGAATGTACCTTTGTAAGTGCCATTATTATCAAATATGTTGATATAACCCATATAGGCGATATAAACATCATTATTTTTATTTATGGCTATACTTTCTGCCGCTCTTGGTTGTCCCCCGGGGGGGGTTGTATTAAGTGTACGCAGGAATGTACCATTCTTGTCAAATACTTGAATATCTCGTTTAAACTCAGACTGATCCAACACATAAATATTAGCCTGATTATCTAGGGCAATATCAGATGGAGTGATAAATTGTCCATTTCCAGTACCATAAGAGCCAAATTTGCGCAAGAATTTGCCGCTACTGTCGAATATCTGGACATCGTGGCGACCTCTGTCAAGGACATAAACATTACCTTGATTGTCTTGAACTAGTTCATTTGGTTGCTGAAATTGACCATCTCCTGTCCCAAAAGAACCAAAGGTAGAGCGGAAATTTCCTTGACTATCAAATACTTTAACATTGCCACTATTGTAATCTAGTACATAAGTATTGGGACTAACGGGGATATTTTCTTGATCAAAGTTATGGGGGATTAATTTAATATTAACGGTTTCATCCCCTTCGACCACTGCGTCATTGAGGGCTGAAAAATAAATTCGCCCTGTGGTTTCCCCTTTGGGGATAATAATACCATTGCGTTCGCTGTTAGCATCGGTGGAAACTTTACGATAACGGGAGTTAAAGTAATCACTGTTTTGAGTCGCAGTACCCCCAGTAATATCATATTTTACCCAGAGGCCTTGATCTCCTTGGAAGGGTTTATCTAAGGTAACTTCCACATAACCAATTTGCGGTGCTGGTTTATTAAGATATTCCACAGTACCGCTGATTGTACCATTATGGGGGTTATTGCTATCTTGATTGGCCTTATTGGTTAAATTTTTATTAAAATCCCAATAACCGACTAATCCTGCTTCTGTTCCTGTTAGCTCGGAAATCATCAAACTTTGCAGCTGTGCAGCACTACGGTCCGTATCCCAGATTCTTACTTCATCGATCGCCCCGGCAAAGTTTTTGCCGATTTCTAACTGTTGAGTAGGGGCAGGTTTTTGGCCGGCAAATTCACTGGTGGAGTAGATTTCAACGGCGTTAACATAGATTTTGTAATCTTTACCATCGAAGGTGGAAGCAACATGATTCCAGCCTTTGGGATTAATGGCTTTTTCTAGGGTTTTGGTGTTCCATTTGGTCCCAGATCCGAAACCAATTTGCAAGGATGTTTGATTAATAATCGAAATACTAGGATAACCAGTTTTTGTTCCCCCTTGATAGCTGATAATGTCATGTTGGTTATTATCGGTGAAATTCGGGAAAACCCACGCTTCTAAGGTAAATTTACCGGTATTTGCTAAGTTTAAACTAGAGTTAGCGGGAATACTAACACTTTGGCTACCTGTAAGGGCGATCGCATCGTCTAACCCTTCAATGGTGCTACCATAGCCAAATCCTTCGGTGGGGTTTACTACTTTACCTAAGCTGACAATGGGTTCATTTTCCAAGAGGTTAACTATCTTGGTTTTCAAACTTTCAAAATATTTCTTAGCTTCTTCATCTAAGGGACCTGTTCCCGTAAATGTCCCTCTTAGTAAATATTTATCCCCACTACTATATCTAGCTAGTCCAAGTACGACATCATCTTCAACAAGAGTGATTTTAATTGTTTCTGTGGGTTCAAAAACTTCATCGTTGATATCCTCAGCTGAAATAATAAAACCGTTAATACCCGCAGGTACATTGATTTTATAGATCGATGTATTGGCTACGGGATCAGGTAAGGCCTTGCGGGAATCTACTTCTATAAAGATGCCATAGTCATTGGGATGCCTTTTATAAGGGGTGTAAAATAATTTGTAATCTGAACCTTTTTGAGTGTTGGCAAAACTACCACGAAGGGCTGTACCCGTTATGTCAAGATACAGGTCAAAACCAGACAGAGTTGGCGTAAAGGAACTGTCGTTCACATCGAATTCGATTCTGGTTATGTCTTTAACTCGAAGAGATTCTCCTTCAGTTTTCTGGTAATTGTTCGAGTCAACACTTATGAGGGGATGATTGTCTCCAACTATCTGTAAAAAAGTATTATATTGGTCTGCTCCCACCACAGTATATTCAGAAGTAGGATTAAGTCTAAAGTCCAGATATTCTTTCTGATCCCATAAAGAATCATTATTGATGATAATAGGGATGTCCACCAGCAGTTGACCATTTTTTGAATAGACTTTACTTGGTGTTATTTGAAATCTACCTGAGTTAGGATCACTATAGTCATTACTAGATACAGATCCTTGGCTCTCTAACCCATGAGGAAGCAAATTATAGGAAATATAAAAAGAACTTTTTTGATCATAATTTGATAGGCTTAGAGTAATCCTATTCCAAAACCCATCGCTATTAACAGTATTAAAACCTTCCACCAGAAACCTGTCATATACAGTTAAACTGGGAATGGCTAATGTCTCTGTATAATTGGTCTGGCCTTCTTCACTCAGCGCTATACTTGAATCGATCGCCCCTGTGTTGGCTTCTAAAACCCAGTCTCCCCCTAAGAATGAACTACCTGTCAGGTCGGCTGAAGCAGCGACATCCGCACCTGTTAATTCGCTAATTTGTTGAATTAAATTAAGTCCGATGAAGTCTCCCGCTAAATTACAGCCGTAGAAGAGAATATCCCCTTGTTCTGTGAGGGCATTGCCCCAAGTCTCAATTTTGGCACTATAATCCTGTAAAGTGCTGGAATTTAGCCAAGTGTTGCCCAATTGTAGCTGGCCTTCGCTACCATGGGAGATGACTTGAATACTGTTAATATTACTACGATTCAACAAAGCCGCAGTAATCGCATCAACGCCATCTTGATTAGAATTAATCAGGATAACTTCCGTACCGGGCAATGCGGCATTGAGCAACTGTTGGTAATCAGCAATTTGAGTGTCGATAAACAGGATATTTGGGGAGGACTGAGACATAAAGCACCTCACAGGGTTTTAGCCAGAAGATAGATTAAGTAAAAAACACGGTGATGAAACTGTGTTTTTTTAAAGTGGTTTCTTTGTTAATTTAGATATATCATTGTCATCTAAAAAAAAATACGGATTTTGTTAGATCTTTTTTCGAGAAATGTTATATCTTTTTTAGAAATGTTAGATCTTTAGCAAATCTATCACCAGTCCCTTGACAAATTTTTATTTTTATGGTAAGGCAGTCCTAAATGAGTTGTGGGTTCTCGCGTTGCATACAACGTCTCTACAGTAAGGGTTTGGTGAAAACAATTTTTTACAACTAATTTAGCGCTCTTTTAGGACTTTAGGTAAAAGAGAGATAGAAATTGGGAGGAAAAATGGTCTCAATCAGAAATGGTGAAAGGTAAAAAAAAAAGTAAAAATTGGGGTAATTTTTATGATAAAATAGCAAAAGAACTTTAGTAAATATTCTTTTGCCATGTTTACAAATTTCCCGAAAATAAGAGCAGAAATTTTAAATAATTTACCTAAAAATGATTATCCGGTTTTAAATACTCATTTATTTGTCTCTTGTTGGTTAGGATTTATTTTAGATCAAAGTCT
>JAABRE010000017.1 GCA_011391125.1 Synechococcales cyanobacterium S06 | reverse complement strand
AAGTTTTTAGTTTGTTGTTGGACTTTAGTCCTAAGAAGCGCTAAAGCGCAACTACGAACCTATTTTTTAACTGTTCTAATCTTAATTGGAATTACTATAATAAGTAAAAACATTGTAGGGTGGGTTAGGTGGCGATAACTTCTAAGTTTTAACCAACAACCTGAAATCCACCGTAACCCACCACCAGTGTTGAAAAGTAATAACATGGTAGGGTGGGTTAGGTGGCGATAACTTCTAAGTTTTAACCAACAACCTGAAATCCACCGTAACCCACCACCAGTGTTCAAAAGTAATGTAGGGTGGGTTAGGTGGCGATAACTTCTAAGTTTTAACCAACAATCAGAACTCCACCGTAACCCACCACCAGTGTTCAAAAGTAATGTAGGGTGGGTTAGGTGGCAATAACTTTCAAGTTTTAACCAACAATCAGAACTCCACCGTAACCCACCACCAGTGTTGAAAAGTAATGTAGGGTGGGTTAGGTGGCAATAACTTTCAAGTTTTAACCAACAATCAGAACTCCACCGTAACCCACCACCAGTGTTGAAAAGTAATAAGTTAATTCTCTCGATGCATCGAGAGGATTGACTTGGGAATAATTTTTGCTCAAATTGTTAGTTATTAATGGTCAATTGTTAACAGTTACCCACGATTTAGTTAAGTGAGATTGATGGGTTAAATCCATTAATAATTGGGAGTAAAACCCTTCTTTTAAAGATGGAGTTAAAGATTTTCCTGAATCAATCGACTCTACAAAACGGTCAATTACTCTAATAAAAGGCGCTAAACGTCCATCGGTAAATACTTGAGAAAATGCCAATCTTTTCGGAATTTCTATCTCTTTTAAAGCTGATTCTTTAGTAGCAGCATATAATTTAAAACCGTGTACATAATCCTTTAAATTATCACTACCCAACACCAAAGTTCCATCTTCTCCGTATATTTCAACCCAATGTCCTCTTCCTTGATAAGTTACTGAACTAATCGTTAATTGACAAGGAGTTCCATCAGCTAATTCTAACATGATTAAACAACTGTCATCCGCATTCACCGGTTTTAATTGATTATTGGCTAAGGGATCAGGACGCAAAGGAATAGCACAGCTTAAATGACCACATAAACGCTGTACTGGTCCAAATAACCAGTTAATATAATCAAAAGCGTGGGACCCTACCGCCCCTAAAACTCCACCCCCTTGCTCCTGACGAGAGTACCAATTCCAAGGGCGATCGGGGTTAGCTCTACTCGTCACCAACCAATCTATTTTAATTAAACGCTTTTTTCCTACATAATTATTTTGCAGATATTCTGATAGTAATTGCCAAGCAGGAATAAACCTAAATTCAAAATCTGGAGTAATAATTACTCCCTTTTTTATTGCTAAATCCGCTAATTCTTTGGTTTCATTTGCGTTCAAAGTTAAAGGTTTTTCTAATAATAAATGCTTGCCGGCATTTAAAACTTGTTTAGCCATTTCAAAGTGTAAAAAAGGAGGGGTTGAAATACTAACCGCATCCACAGCAGGTAAGGACAAAAGTTCATCTAAATTATTAAAAGCATGGGGTATCTGATGAGAAAGGGCAATTTGTTGAGCTTTTTCTCTGTTACGATGATATACTGCAACTACTTCGGTACGGGGATGATGTTGAAACCCCGGAATATGTATCTTTTCGCCGAAACCTGTACCAATGATCGCTACACCAATTTGATTCATATTATTTTCACTAACAAACTAAGGCAATTATAGCGTGTTGCGCAAAGTAAAAAGTATAAGAGAAAAGGGTTTCAAGGTTTATAGTCATTCCCATTAAAATTGAGACAATAGACTTCTTGCAGAAGTCAGTGCTGTAGGGTGGGCATCGCCCACCACAAAACTTATAAGGTGGGCAATGCCCACCCTACATTGTCTCAATCTTATTTAGTTTAACTATAAATTCTAATTGATTTATAAAAAAACCATTAACCAATGACCAGATTAGAAAAACTGTTGCGCAATAGATTCTTAATTAACCAATGACCAAAAAAAGCGGTTTTAAGTTTTCTCCCTTCAGAAAGAGATAAAAAAAGATAATTTCTGATTTCAAGCTACCGATGACCGTCGGTGTAGGGGTTAACGGCCGTTAACCCCTACAGTTATAGTAATTCCAAATAAAAATTAAACAAAAGTTTTTAGTTTGTTGTTGGACTTTAGTCCTAAGAAGCGCTAAAGCGCAACAACGAACCTATTTTTCTACTGTTTTAATCTTAATTGAAATTACTATACTATTATTTTCCTTGTGAAGTGAGCGGTTCAGATCAACTCCCCGTACGTCTTTATGTTGGTACTTGGATCGTCAGTATCGATCGCTAAGACAATCAATAATTAACAATAGTAGGGTGTGTCACACCAAGATGGTGACGCACCACTGCATAACACATAAAATAAATTTTGTCAAGTAAATGTTACAAAACTTAACATAAAATTTAGCTCGTAGGGTTGGTTGTTGCGCTTTAGCGCTATCTTAGTGTAGGGGCGAACGGCCGTTCGCCCCTACCAGCAACAACAAGCTTTTGTAACAATTTGTCAAAAAATAGTTTATTAAAAAACGTCACTTTTGATATAATGAATCATATTACAGATGAGGTAAGAAACCTTGCCTCAAAAATATGAGTAAAATAAATCAGGCGATCGCCCAAGCTCAAGGATTATTACAGCAAATTGCCCTCAACCCGAGACTGGAAGGCAATTTAGGGTTAGCTTTTGGGAGTTACTACAATATTAATTTAGCTGATGGTCTTTTTGCGAAATTTGCGGAAGGCAATTTCGGTAGTTTACCCAATGTGGTAGTTTTACCTACTATGGAAATGAACGGGGCGATCGGTGCTTATAGTACCACGAATAACACGATTTATCTGTCAGAAAATCTCGTTAATCAAGAATCTACTTTCGCAATTCGTGATGTCTTAATCGAGGAATATGGTCATTTTTTAGATGCACAAATTAACGATGAAGATTCCCCAGGAGATGAAGGGGAAATTTGGCGTAATTTAGTGTTAAATAACCCCATGACGGTCAATCAATTAGACACCCTTAAAAATGAAAATGACTGGAGTTCCATCACTGTTAATGGTCAAAACCTGACTGTAGAAAATAGCGTTATTACCCTCACTGTTAACACAATTTTAGATGAAAATGACGGCACTAATTCCGGTGCAGGTTTATCTTTGCGCGATGCTATTATTACTGCTAATAATGATGTTGCTAATGATTATATTATTCAGTTAGAAGATGGAAAAACCTATTTCTTAACTCAATCGACTGGAGACGATACGGCTTTTAAAGGTGATTTAGATATTATTCAAGATGCTAATATTACTATTCGTACTATAGGTAATTCTCCAGCTACTATTAATGGTAGCTCAATAGTAGGGGGCGATCGTTTATTTGATATTTTTATTGAGGGTAGTTTAACTTTAGAAAAACTAATTCTCACAGGAGGGACAACATCAAGAGCTGGGGGAGCAATACAGAATGAAGAGGGTACATTAAATATTTTCCATAGTACCATCAAAAACAATTCTGCTACAGGTAATTTAGGTGGTGGTATTTATAACTATAAGGGCAATTTAACCATTGCCCATAGCACCATTAATAACAACTTTACTAATTACTCGGGGGGAGGTATTTATAACGAGAAAGGTAATTTAACCATTGCCCATAGTACCATTAGTAGCAATTCTGCTAGTGATGATGGTGGTGGTATTTATAGCTCTAATGGTAATACTACTATTATCAATACAACGATCACTAATAATACCGCAGATATTGACAATGATGATTATGGTAATGGTGGTGGAATTTATTTTTATAACTATGCAGGTGGTACATTTACCGTTAAAAATACTATCATTGCAGGTAATTTTGATACATTAAATAATGCGGGTATTGGTACAAAAAACCCTGATTTAACTGGTCCTTTACAGGGAAATGCCTACAACCTCATTGGTAATAAGACAGGAGTTTATTCTTGGGGTACAATTGGTACAGGTACAGATATAGTTTTAGCTACTGATAAAACCGCTGGTTTAGGTCCTTTACAAAATAATAGTGGTTTAACTCAAACTCATGCTTTATTAACCGGTAGTTTAGCCATTAATGCAGGTTTAGATGATTTTATTGGTGCAGATTTAGGTGATTCTGATGGCGATGGCAATACAGCCGAATCTGTCCCCCATGACCAACGGGGATCAGGATATGCGCGTATTAGTGGTAGTAATGTAGATATTGGAGCTTTTGAATTACAGAATGTCGTTTTACCAACCCTAAAAATTAACGATGTCACCATCACCGAGGGAAATAGTGGTACAAAAAACGCCACCTTTACCGTCACTCGTACTGGTACAGCAACAAGTCAAATTACCGTTGATTATGCTACCGCTAATGGTACAGCCACAGCTGGTAGTGACTACACAGCCAAATCAGGTACTTTGACATTTGCTACCACGGAAACGACTAAAACCCTTACTGTACCGATTGTTGGCGATACTACCATAGAACCTAACGAGACATTTTTCGTTAACCTGACTAATCCTACTAATGCTACGATCGCCGATAAGCAAGGTAAAGGCATAATTAAAAATGATGATTTTCCCTCCCTTGCCATCAATAATGTAACCATCACCGAAGGAAATAGCGGCACAAAAAACGCCACCTTTACCGTCACTCGTACAGGTACAGCATTGCAACCTATTACGGTTAATTATGCTACGGCCAACGGTACAACTAACCCAGCGATCGCCGGAAGTGATTATGTAGCGAAAAGTGGTAGTTTAAGTTTTGCCACCACCGAAACCAGTAAAACCATTTCCGTAGTCATTAACGGTGATACTACTGTCGAAAATAACGAGACTTTCTTTGTTAACCTAAGTGGTGCTACTAACGCTACGATCGCCGATAACCAAGGATTAGGCACAATTACCAATGATGATACCGCTCCTTTACCTACCCTAGCCATTAATGATGTCAGTATCAGCGAAGGTAATAGCGGTGTTAAAAATGCGACCTTTACCGTAACTCGTACTGGTACAGCCACTAATTCCATTACAGTTAACTATGCTACAGCCGATGGTACAGCGCTAGTCAATAATGATTACATTGCCAGTAATGGTACTTTAACCTTTGCTACCAGTGAAACCAGCAAAACTATTACTGTGGTGATGATTGGGGATACGACGGTAGAACCAAATGAGACATTTTTTGTTAACCTGACTAATCCCACCAATGCTAAGATCGCCGATAAGCAAGGTAAAGGCACAATTACCAATGATGATATTAGTAGTCAACCAATCTATTTAGTTGGCACGACTGACCATGATAATTTGACGGGTGGGCTCAGTAATGACACCATTCTCGGAGGTAATGGCAATGATACCATTTTTGGTGGCGCTGCTAATGACATTCTCAAAGGACAGGGTGGTAATGATAGTCTTTTTGGCGATGCTGGTAACGACAATTTAAACGGTGGTATTGGCAACGACACCATTAGTGGCGGTAATGACAATGATACCCTGTTAGGTGGCTTGGGTAACGATAGTTTACTCGGAGATGCGGGCAATGATCTTTTAATCGGTGGTAGTGGTAAAGATACTCTCACTGGAGGTAGTGGAAAAGACAACTTCCATTTCTCCTATACCGATGAAGCCATTGACAAAATTACCGATTTTAGTCCTGTTGATGACACAATTCAGGTATCGGCTGGAGGTTTTGAAGGCAATCTGACACCTAATGCAACCTTACCCGCTAATCAATTTTTGTTGGGTGCAGCCGCAACTACCAGCAGTCATCGTTTTATGTATCAAAGTAGTAATGGCGCATTATTCTTTGATGAGGATGGCAATGGTTTATTACCCAAGGTTCAAATTGCGACTTTACCCACGGGTTTAACCCTGACGAATCAAGACATTTTTGTAGTTAGTTAATCGCCAAAAATCCGATTTTGCCCTGCGATCGGATTTTTTGGATAACATATAGTAATTTCAATTAAGATTAGAACAGTTAAAAAATAGGTTCGTAGTTGCGCTTTAGCGCTTCTTAGGACTAAAGTCCAACAACAAACTAAAAACTTTTGTTTAATTTTTATTGGGAATTACTATAACTGTTAACTGAAATGACCAAATCTAAATCTAGCGCTAGATTTGGTTTTTTGGAGCAATGTAGGCCAGAATCAATTGTTAATTGTTAATTGCTCTAGCAAGCGGATCGAAAATAAAGATATAATTTTCTAAGTAAAGTTTTATTAAGATTTATTGCAATGAGTAATCCTGTAATTGAAGCGTTTTTTTACGGTAGGGCTTTGGCTGAGGTATTAACAGAGAAGCTAGAAAGTAATCTCACCAATACTTTAAGCGATTTAGGGAAATGTGAAGCGGAGTTAAGGTCAAATTTAAAAGAGTTGATGGTGGAGGTTGAAGCAAGGGCGCAAAGGGAAGCGAGTCAAGGAACAACGACAACGAATAATGGCGTAAATGAAACCTCAGAAGATTTACAAGAAACTATTGATGAGTTAAGGGCGCAAATTGCCAGTTTACGCGCCGAATTACAACAATATCGCCCACAGTAACTGATTCGCTTTAACTAGGTTGTCATGACTGTGACAACTGTTTTTCGTTTAGTATTTTTTAGTAAAAACCAAGTTAACAGAGTGTCATCTTTATCTCAAAATATAAATTTACCCGTCAAAATCGAACCGGATTCCCAACCTGTCGCTGGTAAAAACGCCTATCGCTGGAATCGACCCAATTATTCTAAAAATCGCCGTCGTTTCGATATTTGGTATTTTGTCCTGACTTTATTATTCAAGTTTTGGCGCAATGGTAAAAAATGGAGCTATTCCGGTGGTTACACAGAAGAAAAACTCAAGGTACGCCAAAAAATCCAAGCAGTTTGGATTAAGGAAAGTTTGTTAGAGTTGGGACCAACTTTTATTAAGGTTGGGCAGTTATTTTCCACTCGTGCCGATTTATTTCCGTCGGAATATGTGGAAGAATTGTCTAAGCTCCAAGATCGAGTCCCTGCTTTTACTTATGAACAATCCGCCGCTATTATTAAGGAAGATTTTGGTAAGTCTATTAATGAGCTTTTTTCTACTTTTGAACCCACTCCTTTAGCGGCTGCATCTTTAGGTCAAGTTCATAAGGCGAAATTACATTCTGGCGAAGAAGTCGTTGTAAAAGTGCAACGTCCGGGTTTAAAGCTACTATTTACCATTGATTTGGCAATTCTGAAAACTATTGCCTATTATTTCCAAAATCATCCCAAGTGGGGAAAAGGCCGAGATTGGCTGGGTATTTATGATGAATGTTGTCGCATTCTTTGGGAAGAAACGGATTATTTGAACGAAGGCCGCAATGCTGATACTTTTCGCCGTAATTTTCGCAAGGAAGATTGGGTTAAAGTGCCCCGGGTTTATTGGCGCTATACTTCCCCGAGAGTCGTTACTCTGGAATATTTACCCGGTATTAAAATTAGTCACTATGAGGCCATCGAAGCAGCCGGTTTGGACCGTAAACTCTTAGCTAGACTCGGAGCTAAAGCTTATTTGCAACAATTGCTCAATAATGGCTTTTTCCATGCAGATCCTCACCCCGGTAATATTGCGGTAGATCCTGAAGGTGCTTTGATTTTTTACGATTTTGGTATGATGGGTGTAATCAAAAGTAATGTCCGCGAACAGTTAATGGAAACTCTCTTTGGTATTGCACAAAAAAATGGCGATCGCGTGGTCAATTCCTTAGTTGAATTAGGTGCTTTAGCTCCTACGGGAGATATGGGACCGGTCCGTCGTTCGGTACAATTCATGTTAGATAATTTCATGGATAAACCTTTTGAGGAACAATCTGTAGCCAAAATAACGGATGATCTCTACGAACTTGCTTACGATCAACCTTTTCGCTTCCCTGCTACTTTTACCTTTGTAATGCGAGCTTTTTCGACCTTGGAAGGGGTGGGAAAAGGACTCGATCCCGAATTTAACTTTATGGAGGTAGCGCAACCTTTCGCTATGGAGCTTATGACTAATGGTAATGGCTTTAATGGTAATAGTATTTTAGATGAAATTGGCCGTCAGGCTGCTTCGGTGGGTAGTTCTGCTTTGGGATTACCTCGCCGCATTGAAGATAGTATCGACAAATTGGAACGGGGTGATATTGTCCTTAGAGTTCGCTCCCAAGAATCCGAAAGAGCTATTCGTCGTCTCAGTGCGATTCAATTAGCAAGTAATTACGCTTTGTTAACCAGTGCTTTTATTTTGGCGGCCACTATGTTATTTGTTAATGAATATTTAATAATGGCGATCGTGGTAATTTGTTTAGCGACAATTCCGGGGTTTAGTTTTTGGAAAATTATTAAACGACTTGACCGTATAGATCGTATGTTTTAATGATTGTACATTTATTTGAGTAGGTATATGAAAACAAGCTTTGCCGGTATAACTGATACTGGAGTGTTAAGATCAGTCAATCAAGATAGTTATTATATAGATTCCCAGGGACGATTTTTTATCGTAGCTGATGGAATGGGAGGTCATGCAGGAGGCCAAGAAGCTTCTCAGATAGCTGTCTCAGAAATTCGCAACTATCTGGACACCAATTGGGAGTCGGACAAGTCTTCCCCTGAGTTACTCGAACAAGCTTTAAGTAAAGCTAATGAAGGCATTTTAGCTGATCAGGCCCGTAACCCCAATCGCAAGGATATGGGCACCACTGTGGTCATTTTACTATTCCGGGAGCTACCTTGGATAGCACATGTGGGAGATTCCCGTTTATATCGTTTTTGTGAACATAAACTAACACAAGTTACCCACGATCATACTTGGGTCGCTCAAGCTTTAAGATCAGGGGAAATTAAGCCAGAATACGCTAAAGTACACCCTTGGCGACACGTTTTATGTCAATGCTTAGGAAGAAAAGACCAACAAGAACAGGACATCGAAACTTTAGAAGTCAAGCCCGACGATGTCTTATTGTTGTGTAGTGATGGTTTAACTGAAGAAGTTGCTGACAATTTAATTGAAAGTTATCTTCAATCAGATTTAAGTTTAGAGGAAATCGCCCAAAATTTGGTTAATGCAGCTAAGGAAGCCGGCGGTTCTGATAATATCACCATTATCCTTACCCGGATTGAAGAAGCTTAACTCAATTAACAAGAGACATCGGGGAAAAATTAGTAGGCCAGACGTACCACGGTACGTCTGAGAATTGGTTTGGTGACAAGGGAATATATATTTTTCCCCGATGTCTATTAGACCTCTTGAGAAACTAAGAATAAAATCAATTTTCCTACAGAAAGCGTCAATTTCTTTACCTATTACCTATTACCTATTACCTATTACCTGACTTGGTGCAAGAAGTCTATTAATAACGATTGCTGATCGTAAATTCAAATCGCGTATTTCCCTGATCATTAAACCCGAATTCTAAACGAATGGGACCAAAGGGAGACTTGCCTAGTAAACCCACGCCGTAGCCTAAACCATCCCCTGGTTTATTGCGAGGATCATCGGGATTTCCAATAACTTCATCGGAAGTACCAAGATTACTACCATAGTCAACAAATAAGCTACCATGAAGACCAATATTAACACCAATTAACTTAATATCTGTCAGGGGAAAACGATATTCTGCGGAGGCTAAAACAAAGCTGCTACCCGTCCCAACTTCCCCTTTTTTATAACCCCTAACTGAACCATGACCACCCAATGCAAATGCCTCATAAGAAGGAACATCGCCAAACATTTCACCCGCTTGAAAGTTAAGTATTAAAGTATCCTTTTTACTAAATAAAGGAATAAATTGAGAGTAATTACCACTAATTTTAGTAAAACCAATGGCCGCATCTCCCACCGGAATAGCTTGATCTAAACCAATTCTAATACGAGAACCTTTTTTCGGAAATAAGGGATCATCTACATTTTCATAAAATGCCGATAAATTAGCAGTTAATAATAAATCTTGTCCATCATTACTAACCGTAAGTTTATTACCAAACTCATCCTTAGACTGCACATTAGAGGAAAACATATCATCCCTAACTGAGACTTTTTGATAGGAAATACCCACCGCAGTATTAAACTTTTTAGTAATAGGAAAAGCGTATTCAACACCAGTTCCTAAACGATGAATCCAAGGATCATCACCATTAGCTAAAGTCACTTCAGTTTCTCCCTCCATAAAAGCAGGAAGATAGGAACGCTGATTAAAAACATCTACACCCCAACCCCGACGCGGATTATCTTTGCTAAGATTACTATATTGAGCATCAAAAGCTAAAATAGTTGTGCCTAATCTACCGGAAAATAAGAGATTTTGCCTCTCATTAAAATCAAGTTGGTAATGCACATCTGGTAAAGCAAAACCACCTGATTGATTAGAACCTAATAAGATTGGTTTTCTTCTCGTCGCTCCTTGTAAGGCGGTTGGATCATCAAAACCATCACCTAAAAAAGACCCTAAAGAAGATGTAAAATTAGGAGCTTTTTGCTCATTATCCTCCGTAGTTTCTTCATTTTGTCCTACTAATTCAGTATTTAAGATTATTAAATCTTGGGCTTCAGTGGAATCTTTTTCTGGTAATTTAGGGATAAATTCTTCTGTTATTGTTTGGGCATTGGTAATTTGAGCAAAGCTTAGAATACCAAAACAAAATGACAAATTAATGACCAGGAAAAACTTATAATTGTTCATATTTTTATTACCTTAAATAGCGGAATCCATACTTTATCATATTTGAGTAAAAATATCCCTAAATATTTAGTTTTTTTTAGATATTTGTTTGATAGTTTAATTGAATTAGCCCATGGGGTAATTATTAACAAATCTAGGGCCAATAATTAATGTTTATCTAATTTGAAGCTAAATTTTAGCTGCTATTTTTTCCACTTTTTAAGTTAGATAAGATGACAAAAAGTCAGCACAAATGTTAACATTAAAAAAAACAATTAATCAGATGTCTAAAGTCGTAGTTATTGGTGCAGGTATTGGTGGGTTGACGGCGGGAGCTTTGTTGGCGAAGCATGGATATGAAGTTATGATCTTGGATCAGGGCATTGTCCCAGGAGGTTGTGCTTCAACTTTCTCCCGTCGTGGTTTCACCTTTGATGTGGGAGCCACTCAGGTTGCCGGTTTAGAACCCGGCGGTATTCATCATCGTATTTTTGCTGAATTGGAAATCGAACTTCCGCCGGCGACTTTTTGTGATCCCGCTTGTGCCGTCTTTTTGCCAGGGGAATCTACGCCCATCGCGGTTTGGCGCGATCGCCAAAAATGGCAAGCAGAAAGGGAACAGCAGTTCCCCGGTAGTGAGAAACTTTGGCAATTATTTAAGTTCCTTTTTGACATTAGTTGGCAATTTCAAAGCCGAGATCCCGTGTTACCTCCCCGTAATTTTTGGGATTTTTACCAGCTAATTTCTGCACTCAGGTTAGATACTTTTTTGACTGTACCTTTTACTCTAATGACTGTGGGGGATGCTTTACGGCTTTTTGGCTTAAAAGATCGACGTTTAAAAACCTTTTTGGATCTACAATTGAAACTGTATTCTCAGGTAAATGCCGATGAAACCGCCTTGTTATATGCAGCGACAGCCTTGTCGGTTTCCCAATCTCCCCAAGGATTGTACCATCTTCAGGGTAGTATGCAGGTTTTGAGCGATCGCCTCGTGTCAGGATTAGCCAAATTTGGCGGTGAACTCAAAATGCGTCACACGGTCACGAAAATTGACACAGAATCGGGGAAAGTCACAGGTATTACCATAAAAAACGACAAAACCGGGGAAATTTGGACAGAAAAAGCGGAACACGTTGTCGCCAATGTCACTGCGCAAAATTTAGTCAAGCTAGTGGATGACCCCAACATGACTAATTATAAAGCACGCGTGGGCAAATTACCTGAATCTTCGGGAGCTTTTGTCATTTATTTAGGTGTTTCTCAAGACGCAATTCCGCCGAATTGTCCCCCTCATTTACAATTTTTGTATAATTATAATGATCCCATTGGTGAGATGAATTCTCTATTTGTTTCAGTCAGCAAACCCGGTGATGGGAGAGCTCCTGAAGGTAAAGCGACGATTATTGCGTCTTCCTTTACCGAGGTTCAACAATGGTGGTCAGGTAATGAAAAAGATTATCAACAGTTAAAAAACGATTATACAGCCAAGGCGATCGCCAGACTGAGTGAATATTTCAACCTGACTAGCGAAACAATCATCCATCAAGAAACGGCCACTCCGCGGACCTTTGCCCGTTTTACGGCGCGGGAACAGGGTATAGTAGGAGGTATTGGCCAACGAGTTTCCACTTTCGGACCTTTCGGTTTCGCAACTCGTACCCCCATTAATCATCTTTGGCTGGTTGGTGATTCCACCCACCCCGGCGAAGGTACAGCAGGAGTGAGTTATTCAGCTTTAACCGCAGTCAGACAATTGACAATTGACAGTTAACAATGGACAATGGACAATTAATTACTGTTAACTAATAACTGTTATAGCGTTTTCCGATTAAGTGTTATACACTCCCTCACCCCCTACCCCCTCATCCCTAGGGGAGAGGGGGGCTGTTTCAAAGTCGAGATCAAAATTTGAAGACCCTCACCCCCAACCCCTCATCCCAAAGGGAGAGGGGAGCATATTTCCTAATATTTAAAACCTGTTTTTTAAGTATTAGGAAAAAGGTATTTAAACTAATATTAGGCAAGGGTTTCAAAAATAGCAATTTTTACTTTGAAACAGCCCTGCTAGGGGAGAGGGGGAAAGAGAGCTAAAATGTCAAATTAAATTGCTATAACTGATAACTGATATGTTTTCTATTCAGATTAAATTATTAATAATTAGCGTTTTTATTGGTTCATTGGTGATTTTTTTCTTACAAAATACCCAAGTTGTTCCTCTTATTTTATTTGGTTCGACAATTGCTAATTTACCAGTGGGAATTTTAATTTTAGGATCTGTTTTTTCCGGATTATTAACTAGCTTTATTTTACAGCTATTTAACCAAGGAAAAACTCAGGTTTCTCCTCAATTTTCTCCAGAGCAAACTAATAGAAATACTCCGAATTATTCTCGATCGCCTCGTCAAAGTGAACGTTCTTCTCCTCGGGAAGAACGAAGGGAGGAACGCAATATCAAGAATTATCAGGAGCAAAATATAAAAGATTCGCCGAAAACTCAGATACAAGATAATATTAATAAACCTATTTCAGATACAGAAACCCTAGAAACCAAACAAGATACTGTCAAAAAGGATACTGTTTATTCCTATAGTTATCGTAAACAAAAAGATAAAGGTGTTAATAAAACAGATGATGTTTATGATGCGAATTATCGGGTAATTGTGCCACCTTATCAGTCGAATCAGGAGCAATCTTTGGAGGATAAAAATGAAGATGAAGATTGGGTTTAAGATATAGTAATTTCAATTAAGATTAGAACAGTAGAAAAATAGGTTCGTTGTTGCGCTTTAGCGCTTCTTAGGACTAAAGTCCAACAACAAACTAAAATGTTTAATTTTTATTTGGAATTACTATAATAGTGGGACAGGCATCTTGCCTGTCTAGTGCAACAAAAAATTATTTAGAAATTTCTAATTGCTGTTTAGTTTGAGCCAATTTTTCTTCATTTTGACGACGAATTTTAGCGTAAAATTGAATCGATGCAGCCATTAAAATTACTAAACCTACTACTAACCAAGTGGTTAAATCGAGGGGTAAATTGCCTTTAAATGTGGCTAATAATACGATTACAACTAATAGTAAGGTAGGAGCTTCATTTAAGGCGCGAAATTGTTGACCTGTCCAATTACATTCATTTTTAGCGAGTTTTTTCATTAAATAACCACAATAAAAATGATAGAACAATAACAGTGCCACAAAAGTTAATTTAATATGTAACCAACCTGATTTTAACACTTCTGGTTGAGTGGAAATCAGACCAATCGCCATTAAAACAGTGACAACCATTCCGGGGGTTGTAATAATATTATAAAGGCGTTTTTCCATGATTTCATATTGGTCCTTTAAAATGGTTTTTGCGGGTTCGCTTTTTTCAGCAGTTTCGGCATGATAAACAAATAAACGGACTAGATAAAATAATCCCGCAAACCAGACGACAATTCCAATAATATGAAAAGCTCTAAACCAAGGGTAAAATTGTTCCATAATTGTTATTTTTTGATAGTTGGTAAATTACCTTTTTATTGTACAGTTATTAGTTACGAATAGTTTATTTATAGTTATGAAAATTTTTGCATATTCATTTAAACGAGATTCTTCGTTTCACTCAGAATGACAATTTAAACCTCTCTCATTTGCTCCAATTAATTATTAGCTAAATTTATGAATAATTCTGTTAAACCCCTTTTTTCTGACCATTATCTTACTCGCAGAATCCCATCAACTTCGGAATGGCAGGAAAATATTGCTGATAAGTTTCAATATTTGCAAAAGTTTTATCAACAAAAACAGGATATTTTAGGGAATCTGAATGAATCACAAACAGAAAACGAGTGGATTCAACCTATTTTAGAAAAGTTAGGATTTAGTTATATTGTCCAGACTTCTTTACATAAATCTGGCAAAATACAACGTCCTGATTATAGTTTATTTTTAGACGAAAATACTAAGCAAACTGCCTATAATTTAAGCTATGATGAAGTTGCTTTTTACAGTAAGGCAGTGGTAATTGCTGATGCTAAATATTGGGAGAGAAATTTAAGTGAAAGGTTTAAAAATGACGGTAAAGATACTTTTAAAAATAGTAATCCTTCCTTTCAAATTGTTAATTATTTAGATGGTACTCGGGTTAGTTGGGGTATTCTCACAAATGGTCGTTTTTGGCGATTATATTCTCGTTTAACTTCTTCACCAATTCAGCAATTTTATCAAGTAGATTTAGTTAAAATCTTGTTAGAAAATGACTTAGAAAAATTCAAGTATTTTTGGTTATTTTTCAGACAAGAAGCTTTTATCAAGGATAGTCAAAATCGCAATTTTTTGGAAAGGGTTAGGGAGGAAAGTAACAGTTATGCTAGACAAATTGAGGACCAATTAAAACGCTTAGTTTTTAACCAGATTTTTGCTAATTTAGCCGGTGGTTTTGTTTCCTTTTTGCCCTCACCCCCAACCCCTCTCCCACAGGAGAGGGGAGTTTCTGACTCCCTCCCCCCACGGGAGAGGGCTGGGGTGAGGGCTAATTTAGTATATCAATCTACCCTTTCTTTTCTCTATAAAATTCTCTTTTTATTATATGCTGAATCGAAAAATCTACTACCAATTGAACGGTCAAGTTATCGGGAATATAGTTTATCTTTGTTAGTAAAAAATATTGCAGATAAATGTGACAAAAAACAGTCTTTTAGTGAGACTTCCACGCAATATTATGACCGTTTATTGAGTTTATTTAGAATCATTGATAAGGGCGATCGTAGTTTAAATGTTCCTGCTTATAACGGTGGTTTATTTAAGTTAACCCCCCCTAACCCCACCTTTGACTTAACCCCCCCTAACCCCCCCTTTAAAGGGGGGGAAGTGGGGGGGTTTTTATTACAATATAAACTAACTGACAATATTTTAGCTCCTGTTTTAGATCAATTAGCTCGAATTAATGGGGAATTTATTGACTATAAATTTTTAGGAGTGCGGGATTTAGGTTCAATTTATGAGGGTTTATTGGAATATAAATTAATCATTGATGAGGTTGTCAGTGGCAAGGTACATTTGGAAAATGACAAGGGAGAAAGAAAGGAAACTGGTTCATATTATACCCCGGAATATATTGTTAATTACATTGTCCAACATACCCTTGACCCAATTTTAAAGGAGCGAGAAAAGCAGTTTTCAGAATTGATGGCGCAAATTACGACGCTTTTAAAACAGTTACAGGATAGCAAAAAATCCGCTAAAACGATTCAATTGTTAGGCCAAGATTTGGCCAAGTTGCAACAGAAAGCTTATAATTGTTTGCTTGACATAAAAGTCTGTGATCCGGCCATGGGAAGTGGTCATTTTTTAGTTAACACTGTCGATTATATTACGAGAAAATTAATCAATATAATTAATAATTACCCCGAAAATAACCCGATTTTAGAACAGTTAGATCGACTAAAAGATGAGATAATTAATAACTTGACAAAACAGGGTTTTCATGTTAGGGAAAATAGTCTTTCTCACGATAATTTGTTACATAGATTGGTGATGAAACGCTGTATTTATGGAGTGGATTTAAACCCCATGGCGGTGGAATTAGCGAAGGTTAGTTTGTGGTTACATTCTTTTACGGTGGGTGCTCCTTTGTCATTTTTGGACCATCATTTAAGGTGTGGCAATAGTTTGGTTGGTTGTATGGCCAAAGATGTGCAGAATGAGTTTATTTCTGCTGATGAAACCCAGGGTTTTTTACCTTTATTTAAAACTCCTTTTCATGGTTTATTACAATCTGCAAATGTAATGCAAGAAATTGCCAATTTAAGTGATGTCACCTGTGAAGAAGTGGAACAAAGTCAGCATTATTTTAATAGTTTTGATCAGGAGGCCAAACAATATAAAAGATTATTAGATGTTTATATTTGTCAGTATTTTGGGTTAACGAAAAATGAGGTGACAAATTTCTTTCGTTTTCGGTTAAATGATTTATCTGGTCAACCAAATAAAACCGATGAAAAATTGTTAGAAACTGCGAGAAATTTATATCAAGAAAAGCATTTTTTCCATTGGGATTTGGAGTTTCCAGAGGTGTTTATTGATTTAGCAAATGCTGAGTGGAAAGAAAATGGCGGTTTTGATGTAGTCTTAGGAAATCCGCCTTATTCTGTTAGTATAAATAATGATGAATGTCAATATTTAAGTGCAAATTTTCCCTTAACAGGAAAAGGATATAAAAATTTAGCACTTCATTTTATTGAATTAGGTTTTAATTTATCAAAAGGATTATTTAGTTTAATTGTTCCTAAGTCTTTAACCTATAGTGAAGGTTGGAAATCAGGTATTGATTTATTATGGAATTCCTTAACTTGTGTCGCTGATATGGGCAAAGCCTGGTCAAATGTATCATTAGAAATGGTTATTTTTATTGCCAATAAATTGAATGATTCTAATTTTTATCAAACTATTGATTTGATAGAGAATAAATCATTACAGATTAATAAAGAGGAATGGAAATACTTATCTATTTTGCCGACAATTACTAATAATAATTCTTTAGAAATAGCGAAAAAAATACAATCTAATTCGATACTAATGGCTAATATTATTAGAAATTATCGAGGTTTAGGGTTGCAAAAGTTTTGCAAATCTGAGGGTAATATAATTGCGATTCGAGGAGATGCAATTGCTAGATATACTCTCACTCCTAATCGTTTTTTAGATGAATCAATTTTTGAGAAAAATAGTGATAAATTAACTAGGTATCAAGTTAAAAGAATAATCACACAAAATATCCTTAGTTATACTAATTATCCTGTTAAAAGAATTGTGATTAATGCTAGTATAGCTGATGAAAATTTTATTCCTTTAGACACAGTAAATAATTTGATAATCACTAATAATAACTATCAATTAGAGTTTATTGCAGCTGTATTAAATAGTTTTTTAATGTCATGGTTTACTTATTATTTTATTTTTAATCAGGCTAATTTTACCATCCACTTTGATGAATCCTATACCAATAAAATTCCTTTACCGATTATAAATTTTACCACACCAGAAGGCGATCGCCGACAACTTGTTAGCCAATTAATTGAAAAATATAAATTACAGACAGGGGAAGTTTTTAAAATTTCCAATGTCTATCCCACCGATGTTATCCATGATTTTCTCGCATTTTTAGCTCAAGAAATGATCAGTTTAAATCAGCAAAAACAAACCGAAATTAGCGACTTTTTAAATTGGTTAAGTCGAGAAATTGGCACAGAAATTGACAATTTAACTAATAAAACCACCCTCAAAAATTATTTAGGAAATTATCAAAAACAAGAAGATAACTTAACCTTTGAAAATTTACTAGATACCTTGAAAAAGAATCGTAAAAAGTTGAAAATTGATCCCTCAGAAAGAAAATTTCAGAACCTTTTGGCCAAGGAATATGAACAGAGTTTAAATACTTTACTACCGATCAAAAAAGAGTTACAATATACAGATAAGTTAATCGATAAAATTGTCTATCAATTATATGGTTTAACTGATGAAGAAATCGCAATTATTGAATCTTAGGTAAGGTGGGTAAAAAAGGTTAAACTTTCTAACTTTAGCTCCTACTTTTTTCTTCAACTTACGGTATTTATTAATATTTAAAATTTGAAAATTAATGTTTCCTTCCATTCAATCTTTACCCTTAGATGTTGTTAATTTGATTGCTGCTGGTGAAGTCATCGACTCATTGGCTGCAGTCGTCAGAGAGTTGGTTGAAAATGCCTTAGATGCTGGTGCAAATCGAGTCAATATTTCCCTATTCCCAGAATTGTGGAAAGTGCAGGTTGCAGATAACGGCAAAGGAATGAATCAACCAGACCTAGAATTATGCACCAAGCCCCACAGTACCAGTAAAATCAGGGTAATTGAGGATTTATTTAAAATTAAAAGTTTGGGTTTTCGCGGTGAAGCACTCCACAGTATTAGTCAAGTTGCCGATTTAGAGATATTTAGCAGGCTACAGCAACAAAATGAATTGGGTTGGCGTTTTGTTTATCAACAAGGTGAGGTAATTAAACAAGAACCAAAGGCGATCGCCCCTGGTACGATTGTAATGGTATCAAATCTGTTTGCGAATATGCCCGTTCGTCGTCGCGGACTTCCCTCGGTTTCCCAACAATTAAAAGCCATTCAAACCACGATACAACACATTGCCCTGACTCATCCGGGGGTAACTTGGCAAATTTGGCAAGATGAAAAATTGTGGTTAAAATTTAGTCCGAGTCAAAATGCAACTTCGCTTTTATCGCAAATTATTCGGGGAGTTAATCTTAGTGATTTGAAATTTCTACAGTATAAAATAGGTGGGAAAATAGCGAGTCAAAATGATAATTTTATCCCGAATAAAACCGTAACTTATTTAACAGAAAATGAGCCAAAAAATGAGCAAAGAGAATTAAAATTAGTCCTGGGATTACCCGATCGCTGTCATCGTCATAAACCCGATTGGATTAAAGTAGGAATTAATGGCAGAATCGTTAAAACACCACAGTTAGAAAGTGCAATTATCTCAGGTTTTGCTCGTACTTTACCCCGCGATCGCTATCCTGTCTGTTTTCTTCATTTAACCATTCCACCTGACCAAATTGATTGGAATAGACACCCAGCGAAAGCTGAGGTTTATTTACATAATATTGAATTTTGGCAAGCTGAAATTAAAAAGGCGATCGAAGAAGCTTTAAAAATTAGTCCGGCCAGTTTACCAAAATTAGAAAATCAGCGCGTAACTAACTTATTAATAGCAGCTGAAAGTCAGGGATTATATACAGTTAGTCGGGAATTAGAAACAAAATTAGACACAAATATTAAGCAAAATAATCTAAGTTTAATTCCCTTACAAGCTGTTGCTCAAATTAGAAATACTTATATTATTGCGGAACATCCTGGGGGTTTATGGATTATTGAACAACATATTGTCCATGAAAGAATTTTATATGAACAATTGCAAGATTATTGGGAATTAATACCTTTAGAAACGCCAATAATTGTGAATAATTTAAGTGAAAAACAAAGAGAGCAACTAAAAAGAATTGGCTTGAAAATTGAGAACTTTGGCGAGGAAATGTGGGCCTTAAGAAATATACCTGCTCTGTTAAAAGATCGTCCCGATTGTAGCGAATCAATTATAGAATTAAGTTGGGGAGGAGACTTACAAGAAGCGCAAGTTGCGGTAGCTTGTCGCAGTGCAATTCGTAACGGAACTCCCCTAAGTTTATCGCGAATGCAAACCTTAATTGAGCAGTGGAAATTAACCCGAAATCCCCGTACTTGTCCCCATGGACGACCGATTTATTTATCCTTAGAAGAATCAGCTTTAGCGCGGTTTTTCCGCCGTAGTTGGGTTAAAGGTAAAAGCCATGGCATTTAACAATTAATAATTATTAATTATAATTTGATTTATCTAAAAAGATAAGTTCATTTTTTGACTAAGATTAAATTATTTTTTGTTAAAAATAATTACATTATTCCCTAAATAATTAATCATAATTTATGAATCTGCTAAGATTAAAGATGATCACTCAAACTTGATACTATTAAGTATTAAGAATATCAAGTATAATTTAATCTCTCACTGTAAAAAAAAAACTAAGTGGATAGGAAAATGGAACCAAACGCAATTGAAAAATTAACCACACAAATAGCGGATATTAAACAACGGTTGACCATGGCTAAAGGTTCTCCTGTTGAAAAAACTTTTCGGGATGTTTTAAGTCAACTAGAATCCCAATTAGCTAAGTTAGTTGACACCGCCAATGGTGAGCCTGTTGCTGAGGCGATCGCCAAGCCCCCAGCGACACCACCCGAAAAAGAAGGAGAATTACCTCAAGGATTGTCCGATGAAGGATTAATCGAAAAATTAGGTTTATCGGTTAAGTCCCCGACCCTCGTCAATTGGAGAACGGGAAAAACTAATCCCAGAGGTAAAAACAAAGATGTTTATGATCAGATTTTAGCAGAATGGGAATTTAAAGAGAACCAGTGGACTTTGTTAAAAACGACACCTGAAGTTGTTTCTGCTCCCGTAGATTTAAAAACACAAGAAGAACCACGACCGGAAGCTGCACCTCCCCTTCCTGTTGAACAGACAGACCTGGATAGCAGTTTGGAAACTACCACCCCAGAATCGGAACATACTGAGGAGGGTATGGATGACAGTGATGTTGACGTGACCGTCTTTCAGGCGATCGCTTGGATTAAAGCAAGTGTGGTGCAAAGCAAGGATGCAGAAGGCAAGTTTACTAAAAAAGTCATTTATCGGGGTAAAGAATATGATTGTCGCTTCTTGATCAAAGAACAAGGTGGCAAAGTTGGGCATATACGCTCTTTTAACCAATACGTGGCCAACAAAGGTGAAATGATTTTGGGAGTGTATCCTCGTTGGACTCACTTTCCTGGTCGCGATAATCCTCCTAAATTTTTCTTTGAAATTTTTAGTTGGGGTCATACTCCCGAAGATAAGATAACTGATAAATTTTACATTAAGGGAATTTGGCAATTTATTGCTGTTTATCCCCGTCCTGTGATTACAGTTTATCGTAATACAAAACGCTATGATGAAGATAGATTGAAAGCAGATCATTGCCCTGTATTTTGGAAAGATTCCCCCGTTAAACCTTTTCGTTTTAATCCGAAAGCTGATAAAAAAGAGCAGGGCGATCGTTATTTTGTCGAGTGTGTTTGTGAATTTAATTCGAGATTTGATTCCCTTAATTTGCTTGAATTACTATCTGAACCAACTAAGAAAATTCCTCGTTATTTAAAACCAATTAAACCTGTTCCTCCTAAAGGTGGAGGTAAAGGTAAAGGTCCTGGTAAAGGTAAAGACAAAGGTAAAGACAAGGGTAAAGGTAAAGAAAACGTTAAAGAAAACGTTAAAGACAACGTTAAAGAAAACGTTAAAGACAACGTTAAAGACAACGTTAAAGAAAACGTTAAAGACAACGTTAAAGACAACGTTAAAGACCAGGTTCAAGACAACGTTAAAGCTGAATAATTTTCAGGGGGGCAATTATTGCCCCTAACTTCTGGAAAATTTGGAATTAAAGCTGATTAATTAATTGTTGCATTTCTTGATAAGCTTTTAAATTATCTTGTTTTTGAAAAATTTGAGCGGCTTTTTCTAAGTCAGAAACCGCTTTTTTCTTATTATTTAAACTAGCATAACATAAACCCCGATTTCGGTAAGCTAAAGCAAAATTAGGCTCAATTGCAATCACTTTTGTATAATCTTCAATTGCTTCCTGATAATTTGATAAAACTTGTAACAAATAGCCTCTACCATAATAACCATAAAGGGAATTTGGATCAAGTTTCACTGCTTTAGAATAATCAGCCAATGCGCCTGGATAATCTTGTAGTTGATATTTTACTGCTGCTCTACTATTATATGCTCTCATATTTTGGGGTTCAATTTCTAGGATAATTGAATAGTCTATTAATGCTCCTTGATAATCTTGATTTTGATATTTAATATCCCCATTATTTAGGTATTCATTAATTAATTCTGTCGGTATTTTTTCGGGATTTAAAGTTACTTGATTATTCGGTTTATTGTTAGCAAATTGACAAGAATTAGCGGCATTTTCGGGAGTAATGTCTGTACGATAATAATTAAAAGTGCCAATTAAAGGTATTTTTCCTGAGTATAATAAGTTATTCATACAATTAACTATGGATTCACTTTGTTCCCTAGTTTGAACATCTTTACAGAGGGATTCTACTACTTTTAGCTTAACATCTGTACGAGTTGAACCTAATTCCGGTAAGTTAGGAAAACTTGGTCGATACATTAAGCTATTATAACAGTAACTCACCGGTTCTAATTTTATTTCTGCTCTTATTTTTTGGGGAATTAATAGGTTTAAAATTGAGTAGGTAACTGAGAGGAAAATTAGATTTATTTTTATAGACATGATCTTGTTTAGCACAAAAGTGCAATTACATATTTTCTTCGGTTTCAATAAAGTTATTTAATATGGTAACTAATTCCTGGGCTTTTTGTTCATCGTCCAGGTTATCTATCCAAATTTGCTCCGGAAAACCTAATTTATTAACTGTGTTTAAATTAAGGTTAATTTGATAGATTTTTTGTTTATTTTGCTTAAATTTTTCCGTTTTTTCCACATTTTTGATCTTAGCAAAATCTATTTCTTTAATAATTTCTCCTTTCATATTTACTTGACTTTGTAAAATTTTTTGTTCTGAATGTTGGAAAATCAAAGAATTTCCTGCCCATTTTTTCATTCTTAAACTAACTAAAATTAATACGGGCCATAAAATAATAATTTTTAGGAGACTAGAGAATCTATTACCAGAGATAATTACTAATTTGTTTCTAATTACATTATTAATCATCTTATTAATTTTTAGTTGATCGATTTTATATTCTGACCAATAAATATCATTAATAAAGACTCGATTATTAACGAAAGTTGCTTCTTTTATATTTTCAATTTTAACATCTTGAATGGTGACAAAACCGAATAATTTTTGCTGGGAAAGATGACAGTTAATTTGACCAAGATTGAGGCGATCGCATTCAAGTTTTTTTACTTCAGCATTATATAACAACAAAGGAAAACTGATTAAACATAAGGACAAAATTATCATTCCCAGTCGGTTTATTTTTTTAATTACCACTGGATTAGTTCTAAAAATAAGTTCATTTTGACTATATTTAATCAGAAGCATTTTAACAAGTGCAATTCACGAAGTAAAAAGTAAGAAATAAGAAGTAAAAAGTTTTACTTCTCCCTAAATCGAGAACATTAAATAAGGAAAATTTTTGCTAGTTTTTCTCCTTAAAAACGGAAGATTTTAACCCAATTTTTTGGTAAGGTAGGTAGTTATTTCAGTTACCCGTTATCAGTTAACAGTAGGGGTCAACGGCCGTTGACCCAGACAGCGCAACTACGAACCTTTATTCATTAATTTGATTTACTGATAACTACCTACTTATAGCACTTCCCAAATTTATGAGGACTCTTTTCCCCCTCTCCCTTTGGGATGAGGGGGGTTGGGGGGTGAGGGGTATATAACATTTAATCGGAAAGTGCTATATCTTATTCGTTAATAACAATTGTTAATTGTTTAATGGCCAATTCCTACATAACGGAAACCGGCCTTTTGTAAAGACTGTTTATCCAAAAAATTACGTCCATCAATTATTAAGCAATTATTCATTAATTTGCCCATTTTCGGGTAATCTAATTTAAGGAATTGTTGCCAATCTGTTACCAAGATTAAAGCATCGCAACCATCGGCTAACATTTCTGGATTAGTCTCAATAATAACATCAGATAACGCTTGACTCATTCCTGTTTGAGAAGAAATAATTGGGTCATAAGCTTTCACTTTTGCTCCTAAACGATTCAACTCTTTAATAATATTTAAAGACGGAGCATCTCTCATATCATCTGTATCTGGTTTAAATGTTAAACCTAATAAACCGACCACTTTTCCCTTGAGAATTTTTAACTCATTTTGCAGTTTTTCAATAATAATAAAACGCTGACGTTTATTAACATTAACCGCCGATTTTAATAACTCCGTTTCATAGTTATAATCATCAGCAGTATGAATTAAAGCTGAAACATCCTTGGGAAAACATGATCCTCCCCAACCTAAACCTGCTTGAAGAAACTTGCTACCAATGCGGGAGTCTAAACCGATTCCTTCGGCAACTTGAATGACATCTGCGCCAACCCGATCGCAGATATTGGCAACTTCGTTAATAAAGCTGATTTTCGTGGCCAAAAAGGCATTGGCCGCATATTTAATCATTTCTGCGGAATTGAGGTCAGTGACAACCACCGGGACAGGAGGTAAACTGGGATTATCGCCAAATGTGCGCTCCACCAAGGGTTGATAAAGTTGCTGCATTAGGGCGATCGCCTTTTCGCTATTGCTTCCTAAGACAATGCGATCGGGATTAAAGGTGTCAAAAACCGCAGCACCTTCGCGCAAAAATTCGGGGTTACTAACAACATCAAAATTAGCAATAATTTTATTTTCCAAATCACAGGAATCCCCGGTTTGTTGACGTTCTTTCACTCCATCGAGAACAATCATTTTCACCCAGTCACCCGAACCAATGGGAACAGTTGATTTATTTACAATAACCTTATAATTTTCATCTAAATGACTACCAATTCCTTTGGCGACTGCTTCCACATAACGTGTGTCGCTTTCTCCCGTCGGTAAAGCAGGGGTTCCCACGGCAATAAAGAGGATTTCGCCATGTTTGACTCCAGCCGCTAAGTCGCTGCTAAATTCTAACAGCCCTGATGCTGAACAATTTTTCATTAATCCCGATAAACCGGGTTCAAAAATGGGGGACTGTCCCGATTTCATCAATTTTACTTTTTCTTCGTTGTTGTCAACACAAATGACGTGGTGGCCAATGTGAGAGAGACAAACTCCGGTGACTAAACCAACATAACCCGTACCGATTACACAAACTTTCATGGTTTTTCTAAAAATAAATTAGGGTAAATAATAACTCAAATTCTTATCTGGATTCCGCTTCAATTCTTTGGCGAAAATCAGCAATAGTCAATTGTAAACCTTCTGCTAGGGGAATTGTGGGATTCCAGTTCAAATAAGTTTGCGCTTTGGTAAGATCAGGTTTTCTCTGTTTTGGGTCATCCTCGGGTAAGGGTTTATAAATCAATTTTGCCGCCGGATTAATCATGGTTTGAATAGTTTGGGCCAATTCCAAAATGGTATATTCACCAGGATTACCTAAATTAACCGGACCAATATAATCCCCATTCATAAGACGTATCAAACCTTCCACCAAATCAGAAACATAGCAAAAACTACGAGTTTGTGAACCATCTCCATAAACCGTCAAAGAATTTCCCCGCAACGATTGACTGATGAAATTACTAACAACTCGTCCATCATTTTCTAACATATGTGGTCCGTAAGTATTGAAAATTCTAGCCACACGAATTGCCAAATTATGTTCGCGGTGGTAATCAAAAGCTAAAGTTTCCGCAATTCGTTTCCCCTCATCATAACAACTACGAATCCCAATACAATTAACATTGCCGCGATATTCTTCAGGTTGGGGGTGTACATCAGGATCGCCGTAAACTTCAGAAGTTGAGGCCAGCAAAAAGCGCGCCTTGACCCGTTTTGCCAAACCCAACATATTCAAAGTCCCAACCACATTGGTTTTCACCGTTTTAATCGGATTAGATTGGTAATGAACCGGAGAAGCAGGACAGGCTAAATGATATACTTGATCTACTTCTAAACGTATGGGGTCAGTGACATCATGGCGAATTAATTCAAATTTGGGATTGCCGAGCCAATGCTGAATATTACGTTTAGTACCAGTATAAAAATTATCCAAACATAGCACCTCATGGCCTTGTTTTATGAGGCGATCTATTAAATGTGAACCGATAAAACCCGCTCCACCAGTAACTAAAATGCGCATAAAAATAACAGTAAATTAAACTAAATTAAGATTAACTCAAATTCAGATTCTTGACAAATCTGGAATTCCGTTAAGGATACCCACAGCCACTAGGCATTAAAACCCCATTTAACGATTTTACCCTCTCAAAAGTCATAAAATACGCCCAAGCCTGTGAGATGGGCATTTCTGAGTCGTTATAGACCGTAATTAAACGGCGATGGTATCCATTAAATTTGTCATCTCTTTCTTCTTGATAATCTTCCAAATCATCTAATTTTGCCAACCAATTATCATCGACAAATGTTAATAAATAACCCTCGACTAAATCCTCACTTTCCACTAGGGCGGGATAGCCAAGAGTGGGGAAATAATATAACTGACCGAAAGCAAAAGCTTGAATTTCCTCAATCACCTTACCCTGACAATAATAAGAATAGTTAGCCTGATTTGGTTTCAAAGTTCCGTAAACAAAGACTTTAAACATAGTTTAGAATGGGGAATTGATAATTATTATAGTATAGATAGGGAGTTAAAAATATGTCATTTAGTAATTATAAAAATATCGCAATAGTCGCTAAAGAATTTCAAATAAAATACATTTTAGCTGACTTTATCCAAGAATTAAAATTTCCGGTTAAGCCGACTTTTCAAGAAGAATTAGAGATATTATTTAATGATGGAGTAATCGACAATTCAGAAGCAGCCATTTGTGAAAACCTAATTTACCCTGTTTTAAAAGAAGTGTGGAAAACCTATCGTCAAAACTTAACTTTATGGAGTCATCAAACCTTAATTTATGATGAGAATTTATCTGGTCAACCTGATTATATTATTACGAAAAGAAATCCCCTCGGAACAATTATTTTTGATCAACCTTTTTTCTTAGTTGTCCAAGCAAAACAGGACAAATTTGAAGAAGGTTGGGGTCAATGTCTAGCCGAATTAATCGCCGTTCAAAAAATAAATAATGACTTCAAACAAAGAATTTTTGGTATTGTTTCCAATGGTATAATTTGGCAATTTGGACTGTTACAAGGAGCTGTTTTTACTAGGAATAAAACCTTTTATTCTTTGCAAAATTTAGAGCAATTATTTTCAGTCATTAATTATGTTTTTTCAGAATCAAATTTACAATTACTAGAGAAAAAATCCGATTTATTTTAAATCGAATTTTTGAAAAATGTTCTTAATTACCTAATCTCATAACCAAATAAATTGGGATCAATTTCGGTAAAATTGACATCGCTTAAACCGTATTCCGACCAACGTTGATCCACTTTTTTAGCCATAGTTGGATCAGATTCTAAAACCTCACCCCATTCGTGGTCAGTTTCTGGAGGTATTTTAGTAGTAGCATCGATCGCCATCCTACCACCTAAACCGATTTTTTCACTGGCAAAATCTAGGGTATCAAAGGGAGTATCTGCAAGGATAAAAACATCACGGGAGGGGTCAACTTTGGAGCTAATTGCCCACACAACCTGACGGGGGTCTCTTATGTTTATGTCTTTATCTACAACGATCACAAATTTAGTGTAAGTAAACTGAGGTAACGCGCTCCAAAAAGCTAAAGCTGCCCGTCTCGCGTGCCCCGGATAAGCTTTATCTATGGAGATAATTGCTGCTTTATAACTTAGCGCTTCCATGGGTAAGAAAAAGTCTGTTATTTCGCTGACTTGTTGTCTTAAAATCGGCGTATAAATCCGGTTTAAAGCAATTGCCATCATCGCTTCTTCTTTGGGTGGTCTTCCGCTAAATGTGGTTAAATAAATTGGGTCTTTTCTGTGAGTAATACAGTGAAATTTTACTAAAGGTGAATCTTCAACGCCACCATAATAGCCCATGTGATCACCAAAAGGACCATCGGCTAAAACTTCACCGGGGGTGATCGTTCCTTCTAAGACAAATTCTGAGTCGGCGGGAACTTCTAAATCCACGGTTTTGCATTTCGCCAATTGAACTCCACTGCCACCGTATAAACCAGCAAATAACCACTCGGATAAATCAACGGGAATCGGTGTCGCAGCGGCCATGATAATTAAAGGATCAACACCGAGGGCGATCGCCACTTCAAGTTTTTTCCCCATTTGGGCTGCTTTCCGTAAATGTCGCGCTCCTCCTCGAACAGAAAGCCAATGCACCGTCATGGTAGTTTTTGACTGCAATTGTAGGCGATATACACCAACATTGGGCGTTCCCGTCTCACAATCCCTCGTGATGACCAAGCCAAGGGTTATGATTTTGCCTGCATCTTTGGGATAAGGGCGAATCATGGGGATTGTGTTTAAATCAAGTTCGCCGTCAATGACAACTTCCTGACAGGGGGGAAAAAAATTGCGCCCCGGTTTGGCTTTGAGAACATCAAATAACACTTTGCCGAAATCCACAGCTTGGGAGATATTTTTCGGCGGTTTTGGTTGCTGTAACATAGCAAGTTTGCGTCCCAAATCCTCTAATTCTTGGGGTTTTTCCAGATTCATGGCCCAACAAATCCGCTCCACCGTCCCCATGAGATTTACCGCAACGGGGAAAGGAGAACCTTTGACATTTTCAAACAATAAACCTGGTCCTCCTGCTTGTAACATTCGATTGGAAATTTCAGCAATCTCCAAATCGGGATCAACTTCGGTGGTAATACGTTTTAATTGTCCTTTTTCTTCTAATATTTTGATAAAACCGCGTAAATCTCTAGCCATAATTTCGTTAAAAAATGTTAATTTATTTATTATAACTAATTATTAACCAGTTTGAAAAACATTAATTAAACTTTTAAATTATTCAGTATTTCTTGATAGTAAATATTATATTTTATAGTTAAAATAAATTCAAACTACTCCTATTTTCAATAGGTTTGTAGTTGCCCTTTAGCCCTAAAGCACAACTAAAAACTTTTGTAACACTGTCTTGAAAATTGAAAATTATTATTAAGTTACCTTTCTTAACAAAATAAATAAACCTTAAAAAATAGTTAAATTCACTTTAATTAACTATTTTTTTATGAAAAATAGGTTAACCTAGAGGTAGTTTAGAAAAGACTAAACTTGGATTTATGATGTTATTTGATTTAGCGAATCTTCCCTATTGGATTTTTTTAGGTATCGGGATTTTATTATTCCTTTTAGTCATTGTTTCCGGAGGAGGAGATGATGATCTTGATACCGATGTCGAACTTGAGGTTGAGGCCGATTTTGACAGTGGAACTTTTGATCCAGATGCTGACCCAGATATGGAAGGGGAGGAAATTTTTACCCCTTTAGAAATTTTAGGATGGTTAGGAATTGGCAAAACTCCTTTAATTTTATTGTTAGCAATTGATTTTAGTAGTTGGGGAGTAATTGGCTGGTTACTAAATACGATAATTAGTAGTTTGATAAATACTATTCCCCAAAGATTTTTGGGTTTAGGAGGAGTGGTTTTAATTACTTCTTTATTTGCTAGTTTATATATTGGTAGGTTATTATCTCAACCAATCGGTAAAATCTTCGCTTCCTTTGGCGAAGATGCCAGTAGTAGTCGTTTAATTGGTTGTATGGGAATAGTTTCATCTAAACAAATTCCCTATTATATAGAAGGGAAAATTGGCCAAGCTGATGTCATAGATTCAGCTAAAAATTTAGTTACCCTTAATGTTAATTTACCAGATTGGGCTACGGTTATTCCCTTAAGAGGAGATCAGGTTTTAGTAATCGAAAAAACTGACCATTGTTATCTCGTAATCTGTAAAAATAGTTCGGATTACGATAAATGGTTTCATCAAAAATAAAGGAGAAAATGATGTTATTTTGGCTTACTTTTATGCAAACTTTGCCCGCAATTAATTTAGACAAACCTGAATTAATTGAACTTAATTTAAGGGAAAATATGAATACTCAAGAGATGATAATTGCTCAAAATGTACCGCCAACATTAGGTCAAGTTGGTAGTGGTATAAGCGGAGTTCTTTTATTTCCTGCTTTAATTGGTGGCTTAGTTTTATTACTTGTAATGGCGGTTTATGCCTATACTAGAGTTTATGTGATTACTCCCACTAATGAAGCTTTTGTAAGAACAGGAGGAATTATTAATAAAAATAAGAAAGTTATTCTTAATGGAGGTTGCGTTATTTTGCCCGGATTTCATGAATTAACCCGCGTACCTTTAAGGGAAATTTCCATCGATGTAATCCGTCAAGGTACTTTAGCAGTGAGAACACAGGATTATTTACGCGCTAATATGAGGGTGACTTTTTATGTTTGTATAAACGCTCAAGAAGATGATGTTTTACGCGCTGCTGCAAGATTATCTAAACAGGGTAAAATTTCAGAATCTGATATCAAAGAAGCGTTGGAAAAACGCGCTGATGACGCAATTAGAGCAGCTGCTAAAAAGAAAAAATTAGCGGAAATTGACTCCGATAAATTGGGTTTTGCTGATGAAGTTTTGAATTTAATTCAGCAGGATTTAAAGAAGGTTGGTTTAACTTTAAATAATATTGCTATTTCAGAAATTGAAGAAAATGACACCTATGACGAAAATAACTTTTTTGATGCTCAAGGTGTTAAATTAAGAACTGAAACGATCCAAAAATCAATTAAACAGAAATTAGAAGTTGAATTAACCATTTCACAGGAGAAAAAAGAACTTGAATTAAATACAAAAATTAAAATAGAACAACAAGAATTAGACGCTGAAAAACAATCCTTAAATATTAATCAGCAAAAAGAAGAAGCTAAACTTAATCAACAGAAACAAGTTGAATCTTTAAAAGCGCAAAGAGAGCGGGAAATTCAAGAAACTAAGGACCAAGAAGCCACTAAAATTGAAAGGAATAAAATCTTACAGGAGAAAGCAGTTGAAGAGGAAAGGATACAACAACAATTGTCAGTTCAACAGAGTAAAATAGAAGCAGAAATTAGTTTGGAAGAACGCAATAAACAGTTAAAAATTGCTAAAACTTTACAGGAACAAGAAGCCGAAGTGGCCGAAATTACCAGGGAAAAAACCCTAGAAGAAGAAAAAATAAAGAAACAAATTGCTTTAGAAGAACAAAATAAACAGTTAAAAATTGCTAAAACTTTACAGGAACAAGAAGCCGAAGTGGCCGAAATTAATCGTCAAAAAATCGTCAATTCTTCTAATTTTAAAGCTGAAGTGGAAATCGCAGCAGCACAAAGGGAATCCAAAATAGCCCAACAAGAAGCTGCGATCGCCATAGTCAACAAAGAAAAAGAAAGGTTGATAACTGAGGCAGAAAAGGCTGAAGCTGAGGAAGCAGTAGTCACTGCCAAACAAATAGAAATAGCTGAAAGAGATCAGAAACTATCAGTAATTCTCGCCGATCAAGAAGCCACAAAACGCAAAATTGGCGAAGAAAATGTGATCGAAATTGAGGTTTTCCGCAGAAAACGCCAAGCGGAAATCGCCAAACAAGCCGCAGAATTAGAAGCACAAGCCATCCGCACCCTGGCGGAAGCAAAACGCTTTGAAGCAATGGCTCAAGCCGAAGGTAAACAAGCTCTGATTAACGCTGAAAACGCTCTCAGTGACGCAAATCGCCTTGCTGACCTCATAAAAGTCATTGCACCGGAATTGATGCCCTATTTGCCCGAAATAATGAAGGCGATCGCCCCTCAACCCGGTATTTTAGGAGACACCAAAATTTACTCATTTCCGGGGTTAAATGGCAACGGAAATAGTGGCGTTGGCGACATCAATAAACTATTATTATCAACCAGTGGATTATCATTAATAAATGGCTTACTTGAAGAGGGTAAAATGGGAACAATTGTCGAGCAAATTAAGACCTTATTTAACAGCGAAAAATCAGTAACTAATCAAGCAAATTTTTTCAATTCTGAGTTAACTGAAAACACAGATATAATCAAGGAAATTGAGAATTAAGAAAGTAAATTGGGCAATTATTTTTACTTATTTGGTTATTACTTAAATAGTCCTTAATTAATTGCCCACCCTAGAAACTAGAGGCTTTAACGAGAAATATAAGCTCTAATTTTAGCTCTTGTTAAAGCAGTATAAAGGATTTTTTGCAAGTCTGTACAACCGCGCATATCTTGTAAGTCTAAAAAGACATATTCGATACTACTTCCTTGGGCTTTGTGAGTAGTTAAAGCGTAAGCAAACGGACAATAATCATAGGATTTATCAAGGTTTAATAACTCAGGCCATCTTTTTTCTTTCCTTAATTGTTCCAGCTTTTCTTGACGTAACTTTTCGCTTTCAGGAGTTAATATTTTCAACATTAATTCATTACCATCATCCGTTATTACCGGTACTTGCCAAAAACTAAAACTAGCTTGTTGCTTTAATTTTGGTTGATCCACCACTTCACATTCATCTGAATTATTCATCACAATGCGCCAATCATCTTTTTTCTTGTTACCAGTATTGTTGATTAATCTAAAAACTGGTTTTTTCGCAATTAGACGATCGCCTTCAACAAAAGGCAGAGCATTTTCCCCCCATAACTGTTTTCTGAGCCAATCATTGAGGGAATCAGCAGTTTTGTTGCGCCAAACCAAAATCCGACAATGATCAGAATTACTACGAAATTTAGCAGACCGAAAATACTCAGTAGCTTGTTTTAACCAATCAGAGCGATTCAAACAAGTAATAGATTGATCAGTAGTTGTGCAAATGGAATAAAATTGACGTACAGATTCATGATTAGTTCTAATCCCCGCTGCTATCCTTCCAATTTCTCCCTCAAAACGGACAATTTGAGACAAATTAGCAGAATGTTCAATGAGTTCAGTAGTCTCAACTATCGGTTGTTTCTCACCCACAGGAGGCAATTGCGCTGCATCTCCCACAAAAATTATTTTAGTATTACTGTAACTTACCGCCTTAATAATTTCGTTAAAATTACCTTGAGAAATCATCGAAAATTCATCAAGAATAATCACTTCATAGCGATCCAAAGAAACAGATTCACTAGCAAGAAAAACTTGTTGACCTGACTCTTGATTAATTGTTGGTTGTTGTCCTAATAACTTGGCAATCGTTGTTACATCTATCTTTATGCCATTTTCCCTCGCTAATTTTCCTAAATTTGCTGAAGCTTTATTAGTAGGAGAAGCCGCCACAAACTCAACCTTTTCAGATGCTAACCAATTCATTAATTCGATGATTAAATAACTTTTGCCCGTACCAGCAAAACCCGTTAATCTAAAATATTTACTATCTTCATCAATGATAAATCTTTTCAGTTCTTGAAACGCTTTTTCTTGATCAGATGTTAATTTTAAATTGGTCTTAATTGCTCCTGATTTTTGCTTACTTGATTTAGTATCCTTTTCTTCAGTAATTAACTTAGTTTTAACCGTAGATTCTGACATATTTAAGCGCTTAAAAGTGCTTAAATCCAATTCTTCTTTTTTCGGAATCCTCATTCCTTTTTTCTTATTTAAGTTAAATTTCTTCTCTAATTCGGTGATCATTAGCACCAATTCTTCAAGATACTCTGTTTCTTGTTGATTCTCAAGAGCTTTTTTATAATGGCTATAAAGTTGACTCATCACCATGGTAAAACTCAAGGGTACTTCTTTTTGACGATTATTTTTCTGCATAAAATTTCTCTTTTATTTTGAATCATATCTTTAATATACTTGATGGGCCAACCGAAGCTGAGAATTTTCAGCTTCTCTGTACTACTGTTTCCCTGATGTGAAACACCCTCAAACTTTACGATTTTGGTTGAATGATTTTACCATAAAGATTCCCTCAAAAAAAATTTTTTTTAAATGCTTGACAAACACAAGATAATTAGTTAATATAAAAAACGTGATTAATGGGGTGTCGCCAAGCGGTAAGGCATCGGTTTTTGGTACCGACATTCCTAGGTTCGAATCCTAGCACCCCAGTTTTAAAGGAAGTAAGAAGTAAAAAGTAATCAGTTACCAGTTACCAGTTATCAGTTACCAGTTATCAATTAACAAATTTTAAGCAGGTGAGTTAATAGTTATTCTTAATTACCTATTATTTATTACTTATTACTTATTACTTCTTCTTTTATGGTAGGTAAAAACCCACCATAAATAACATTATTGAGCCGCTTTAATGAACTTTTCGACTAAAGGTGCGACAAATTCCGCATCTTTCCAACCGAGAATTTCAGTTACTTTCTTTTCAAGATTTTTGTAAGTTTTGAAAAATTCAGCGATTTCGTCTAAACGATGGGGTGCCATATCCTTGAGGGATTTTACGTCAGCATAACGAGGGTCTTTCACTGGTACACAGAGTAATTTTTCGTCTCTGTCACCACCATCAATCATTTCTAACATACCGATCGCCCGACAAGCAATAACACAACCGGGGAAAGTAGGTTGGTCTATAATGACCATACCATCGAGAGGATCGCCATCATCAGCTAAAGTATTAGGGATGAATCCGTAATCATAAGGATATTGAACCGAAGAAGAAAGCACCCTGTCTAAAGCAAAAGCATTAAGATCTTTATCAAATTCGTATTTATTCTTACTACCTGCGGGAATTTCAATTAAAACATTGAGAACACCGGGTTTAGGTTGAGCAGGAATACGCGATAAGTCCACGAAATATCTCCAAAAATATCTAAAAAAATGAGTGTGCAGCACACTAGAGCTCAGAAAATAAGCTCTAGGGAAAAATTTTACACACAATTCGTACAAAATAGTTAAATTTTTTTAAATTTTTATCATTTAATTTTGTGATTGAGGTAGAGAATAGATAGTTTGTGGTAAAGGTGCAATACTATTATCAAAGTTAGAGTAATAGGCAATAATCCATAAAGGTAAAGCCAAAGTTAAGAGGGCAATTATGGTTCCCATAATCGCTGCTCCCTTATTACTGGGAGGTTCAGAAGTATTGCCAGACGTGCCACTAGATTCCATAAAACTACTTTATTTTCCTTAATTTATTAATTGAAAAATGTTTTTTCATTGTAATTATTATTTTAGCAAATTTCACTGCCAAAAAAGTTTTCTTGATCACATTTAAGAAAAATCTACCCAAAGGAGTAGGGAAGATGAAGTAAAAAGTAAAAAGTAAAAAGTAAAAACTGAACTACCTACTATGTTGTCTAAATCTAAAAAGCTCTTTGTTGTTCCCCTCGAGAGGTGCAACAACGAACCATCTTTATTTTTCACAAATAATTTTGCTTAGGTATTTACTTCTTACTTCTTACTTCATAAAAGACCGTCACGCTTGACGGCCTGAATAAGCAATCGGATGGTATTTAAAGGATAAGACAGTCTGGCTCAGTTTTGTGTAACTTTGCTTACGAATTTGCCCATTTTTAACTATTGATTACTTTTTTTCGCTATAAATGGCTATCGGTTCTTTAATAAACCTGATATACAAATTTTTGAAAGTTGATCGTAACACCCGTGGTAAGCCAAAATCAATGGGCATAAGTGCTTCGGGTAACTTCCAATCGGCGATCGCCAATTCCCGGGGGTGTTGCAAAGGAAACTCTATTTCTGACAATTCCGGCAATAAACCCAATTTTGCTTGAGCTTTCAATGTGGGAACTAAATTCCAGTCAACACCAAGAATTTCCACCATGGCACGGTCAAGGGCAAAAACGTCACTAGATGCGCCTAAAACGCCCAATTCCCTAGGTTCACCGCCACTGGGACCATTTCCTTCATGTCCCAAAATACCGTCAATAATGGTCAAATTTGGGCGAATAGCGCGGGCAGTTTCCACAATCATCTCCGCAAAGCGTGATTCGTCTTTTCCTGCTTCCATGTGCCACCATGCTTTCATTTTCCCGGGGACACAACCAAATAGATTTTTTACACCAAGAGTCAAAGTTAATTGCAGATGGGATTTAACCTTGGGTAAATTAATCACCACATCAGCATCCATGGCCTCTTTCGACAAGCGCAAGTGATTAAAATTTTCGCTTTCGGTGGCGTATCTTTGCCCTTTAAACTCAACAATGGGGATATTCAGCTTTTCTAACCAAGGCAAATAGCCATTGCTTTTTGCCACACCATAAGCGCTGCCAAAAGCGGGACTATCGCCAAAAAAGGGCTTTCCGCCGGCTTCTTGTACTAATAAAGCCACACAGTAAGCAATTTCGGGCCGAGTGACACACTCCTTAGTGGGTCGGCTTCCTGTCAATAAATTGGGCTTAATGAGAACTCTGTCGCCCTCCCGAACAAAAGCTTTCATCCCTCCTAAAGGAGCTAGTAACTTTTCCAAAGCTGGTTTTAACACTTCGAGATGATAAGAATTAGCAGAAATTAAACTAACTTGAGACATATTAAAAAACCCTTTTTTTAAAGTTTGTACTAGGTGCGTCAGATTGAATAGTTATTTATTGATCATCAGATTTTTGTTCTGACACACCCTACAATATTGCTTGTAATTCTAAACTAAATCTTTCCCCAGATTGAGGTTCAATAACCTTAGTCGAAAGATTATTTTCCGTTAATAAATTTTGAAAATCAGCGCTAGTTCCTTCCGCAGTTAAAATGGACATTAATAAACCTTCAAACTTAATATCCCCACCAGCAGCAGTCGGTAAAATAACCTGTGGTTTCAGCCATTTACAGACCTCTAAAGCCGTTTTTTGTCCCTTAATAACCGGACCTAAAAAGGGAATTTTGAGATTAATAATCGGCGCAATAACGACATCAATGGGCGCAAATTCCTTTAAACTTGGATGATGATAGCCGTGGGGCTCATAATAAATAGTTGTACCCGTTTCTAAATCCTTAATTAAATAGCCATTTTCCACTAAATTTGGACCAACAGGAGACCCAATAACTGCCGTAATTTCTAACTTGTCAATCGTTAAACTTTCACCATGATTTAAAGATTTTACGTCAGTATAACCCATTTTTTCTACGACTTTTGCGGCATTGGGTGAACCAACAACTGGTAAATTATGGTTTAATACCTCTAAAGTTGGCGGATGGGCATGATCTTCTAATCCTTGTGATAACAAAATTAAATCAATATTGTCGGGAATTGGCCTATTGCTGTTTTTTTCCCCTTTGAATAACCAAGTTAAATTACCAAAAGTTAAAGCACCGACTAACCAAGGATCTAGTAAAATTCGTTGATTGGCAATTTCGATTAACCAAGAATTGCTATCTAAATAAGTAAGTTGCATTTTTCTCTATTTGTTAACGTTTTATGTATTGTTACATATTTTAACAATGATTAAAAGTTCGCTAGAGCCGTCATTTTCAGTTAACAGTTATCAGTTAACAGTTAACAGTTAACAGTTATCCTTGACAACGATTCAGTCAACTCTCAACTATCAACTCTCAACTCTCAACTATCAACTATCAACTATCAACTATCAACTCTCAACTCTCAATGGTCATCACCTTCTACTTGTGCCTTATATTCATCTGAAGATAAAGTATTTTCTAATTCATCATCAGGATTATTTACTCTAACCTTGATTAACCAACCTTCATTGTAGGGATCATCAGCAATTAATTCTGGTGATTTAATTAACATTTCATTACGATCAATTACTGTACCAGAGATGGGTGGATATAAATCTTCAACAGCTTTGACGGATTCAATGCTACCGAAACTCTCTTCAATTTCCACTGCGTCACCCACTTCGGGTAATTCTAAAAATACGATATCACCGAGTTGATCTAACGCGAAGGCACTAACGCCAATGGTGGCAATTTCACCCTCTAAACGGACATACTCATGGGTGTCTAAATATCTTAAACCGTGGGGATAATCTAATTCCATAATTTCATCCTCAATAAATAATTTTGACCATTAACAATTCCTTATTAATTATCCATTATCCGTTATCAATTATCAATTATCAATTACTTACTTTTTAACAAATCCTTACCTTTGAGTAACCAGAATTTAAAGCGAAGGTTATTTTACTTCAACTTACTTTTCTTTGTCAAAAAATACTTAGATTTATGAGAGCTAAAAATTTTTTTAAATTATTAATAAAATTAACGACTCATCTGTTTTCTTGTCCACCAAATTATTAACCAAATTATAATACTTAAAAGCGCAATTTTAGACACAGGAGCTAAATATTTTTCCACTAATTCATATTGATCTCCTAACATATAACCGGCCGTTGTCAAGAATAAAACCCATAACGTTGTCCCTAAAGTCGAATAAATGACAAAAGCTGGTAACGACATCTTATTCATGCCCGCAGGTAAAGAAATCAAGGTCCGAATTCCTGGTACTAAACGGCCAAAAAACACCGCTTTTGTACCATGTTTATTAAACCAATTATTCACTTTTTGAATATCTTTAGAAGATACAGAAATAAATTTACCATATTGATCGGCTAAGTGTTCTAAACGTTCTTCGCTGAAAATTCTACCCAAATAATACCAGGGAAAAGCTCCTAATACTGTGCCAAATATTCCAGCTAAAACCACAGGAATAAAGGCCATTTTTCCTTTAACAACGGTAAATCCAGCTAAGGGCATAATTAACTCCGAAGGTATGGGAGGAAAGAGATTTTCTAAGAACATTAATAACCCCACTCCTAAGTAACCAAGGGATTCCATCGTAGTCGTAATCCATTCAACCATTAAATAAATTAGCTCCCAATTAATAAATAAATAAACAAAAAAATAATCGGTAATAGATAACAAATAATAATCACCTATTACCTATTACTTATTACCTATTACCTAAAAAATTAAGTTCCTGATGTCCAAGAATTGATATATTCGATTTGTTCTGAAGTTAAACTATCAAGTTTAATGCCCATTGCTTGCAATTTCAAGCGAGCAATTTCTTTATCCAATTCTTCAGGAATGGAATGTAGGCCGGGTTGTAAAATGCCTTTATTTTTGACCAAATATTCACAAGCTAAAGCTTGGTTGGCAAAACTCATATCCATTACAGCACTAGGATGACCTTCCGCTGCGGCTAGATTTACTAAACGACCTTCACCTAAAACCACAACGGATTTACCATTGTTGAGGAAATATTGTTGAGTAAAGTTGCGAACCTGTTTAACTTCGGTGGATTGTTCAGCCAAGGATTTCAAATCAATTTCGATGTCAAAATGTCCAGAATTACAGACAATTGCACCATCTTTCATCGCTTGGAAATGTTCGCTACGAATCACGTGTTTATTACCCGTGACAGTGACGAAAATATCGCCTTCAGAAGCAGCTTGAGCCATGGGCATAACTCGGAAACCATCCATAACAGCTTCGATCGCCTTAGTGGGGTCAATTTCAGTTACAATAACATTAGCACCCAAACCACGGGCGCGCATAGCGACACCTTTACCACACCAGCCGTAACCAGCAACAACCATGGTTTTGCCGGCGAGGAGAATATTAGTAGCGCGAATGATACCATCTAAAGTAGATTGGCCAGTCCCGTAGCGATTGTCGAAGAAATGCTTAGTATCAGCGTCATTAACATTCATGGCTGGAAAAGTCAATTTGCCATCTTTAAACATGGCCAAAAGACGGACAATCCCCGTGGTGGTTTCTTCAGTTGTGCCAATAATGTCTTTAAGTTGGTGTTGTCTGTGTTGAACGAGAGTAGCAGTTACGTCGCTACCATCATCAATAATTAAATGGGGTTTGTGGTCAAGGGCAATTTCCACATGACGGTGATAGGTGTCATTGTCTTCACCCTTGATGGCAAAAACAGGAATGCCGTAATCAGCCACCAAACAAGCAGCCACGTCATCTTGGGTGGAAAGGGGGTTACTAGCGATTAATAAAGCATCAGCACCCGCATTTTTGAGAGCAATGGCTAAATGTGCAGTTTCGGTGGTAACATGACAACAGGCAATTAAACGGATACCAGCGAGGGGTTTTTCAGCGGCAAAACGCTCCTGAATTTGGCGTAAAACAGGCATTTCCCTACCCGCCCACTCAATTCTTTGTTTTCCCAGAGGAGCGAGGTTAATGTCCTTAATTTCGTAATTTAGCTTGGTTGCAGTTGCAGTCATTAATTTAGCGTTAAAAAGTTACTCCGCTATTGTAACAAGGCAATTAACAATTGACAATTATTTAAGTTGACAGTTGACCGGGGACAGTTGAGAGTTGACAGTTGATAGTTGATAGTTGATAGTTATTAATTATCAATTATTTAGAATATTGGCTAACTAGATTTAAGAGTTTGTTTTCTGCTTGGGATTTTACTAGAAAATCCGTTGCACCAAAAATTTTACCCCGTACTAAATTAATTTGACTATCATTTTCAGTGAGAATAACTATTGGTGTGGTTGCAAAAACCTCGCTTTGGCGAAGGAATCTGCATACACTATAACCATCCACATTTTGTAAAGATAAATCAATGAAAATTACATCGGGTTTGCTGTCAACAAGTTGGCCAAAACCGCGCATTGGTTCATTAATATTAAGAATTTTATAACCATGATCTCCTAAGATTTGTTGGTATTTATGACCGATTAATTCATTAGCATCAATAACAGCGATGAGAGTTTTTTTCTCAGTTTTTTTACTAGGTATATTGTTAAGGATTGTTCCTGTTAAATCAGTAATATTTAAGTCATTAACTTGTTTCAATTCAATGATTTTTTTAGTCGCTAAATGACTGAGTAACTTGATCATTTGAGTTACCGATTTATTTAGTTTTTTGCTGACGTCCCAAATGGTATATTTGCCATTAAGATATTCTGAGAAAACGGTAACATTTTTTTCCTTGATTCCTTGTTTTAAAACGGGAACTAAACTAGGGTTAATCTGAGATAGATTATCAGTTTCGCCTTTTTCTTGAGATTGTATCACAGGGCTAAGATTAGCTACTATTTCAGGGGGAGATAAAGCCAAAAGTTGGAAAAAACTTAATTCTGATTTAACTTGGGGTTGCCATTTTTTCTGTAAGTTTGCATAACTGCCTAATTCCATGATACATTCGGTGGCTACCTTGGTAATTATTTGTTTAACATCGGTGAGATGTAATTGCTTTTTGCTAATAGCTTGATAGAGTAATTCAGATTGCCAAACTTTATTTTCCTGTTCCTCTTTTAAGGATAAAAAACCGACAAAATCATGGTCTCCTAAAGCTCTTTTCAGTCTTCTAATCGGATGTAAGTTATCAGCCACATACATCAATCTACCATTAATAAAATGGAAATTACAGACTAAATTTTGGTTACTTAAAATAAGTTCACCCGTGGATTTTTGCTCGGCTAATAATTGAAAATCTTCTAATAAAGTTGTCGGTTCTAATAGTGCTACCATAATATATACTTCCTTCCTCGTTTATTTTTAATTATTTTCTTTAGATAATTAGATATTAGACAATAATTTCCAGAAAAAAAACAGCAATTATGCTGAACTTGTTATCAGTAAATACTTGTCCGTATTCTTACTAGGTAACATACCTAAGTAAAGAATTTGGTATAATAAAAGACATTTAATGAGTATTTTTGCTCATCTTTACCGAGTATGATTGAATTATTATATTTTCTAATTAATTATTGGTTGAAATATTTAATAATCTTTGAAGATAACTTAAAATAAATATTCCTATCCCAATACTTAAAGTACAAAATAGCCAAAAATTATGGGCAAATTCTCCTGATTGGTCTAACGCCCAACCTCCTAAAGGAGGACCAATTAAATAACCGATCGCCCAACATTGGGAGTTAATAGCAATATAAATTCCCCTTAAAGAAACCGGAGCTATTTCTACTACCAAAGAAGAAGCAGAAGGGGTATAAGAAATAGTAGCGATCGCCAAAATTCCTAAAGCAATTATAGCCCAAACTAAAGGATAAAATTGTAAAAAACCAGTCATAAAAACAAAAATAAAACCAATACCCCAAGACAATAAAGAGAACTTTAAAGCATTAATTCGACTAAAAGAATTCAGCCAACGGGCGATCGGTAATTGCAACAAAGTAGCTAAAATAATATGATAGGTAAAAAGGGCACTAATAATAGTAGGTGAAAAGCCATTATTAGAGACAAAATTCTTAAAATAGAGAGGGAGAGTGCTTTGAATTTGAGCAATATAAGTAGTAAAAAGAATATTAGCTAAAACATAAACCATCAAACGTTTATCTTGAAAAGCAATCAACCAACCTTGAGCAGAAGTATGGGGAGAAATTACAGAGGTAAAAGTTTCAACAATAAAGAAATAAATAACAGCAAAAAAAGCGATAAAAGAAATACCATCAATAGCAAAGAGGAGACGATAATTAGTAGAAGTAGCGATTAAAATACCGCCTAAAACAACTCCAATACCTAAACCTAAACTATCAGAAAGACGACAGATCGCAAAAGCTTCATTACGTTGAGAATCCGTAGTCAAATCCGCCACCATAGCCTCAGTAGCAGGCCAATATAAACCAATACCAAACCCCATCAAAAGATTACCGAAAACAAGAGTAGGAAAATCAAAAGTTAAAGCCAAAAAAACATCAGCAAGAGCTGAAACGGCCGCCGAAATTAACAAAGTTTTTTTCCTACCCCAAACAGGAGAATCCGCCAAACTACCCGCCAAAAATCTTCCTAAAACACCGGAAATAGAAGCACTACCTAAAGCAATTCCCACCGAAGTAGCAGACAAACCAACCTCATTAACGAAAAAAATTGGTGCGTAAAAAAGAGTAAACCCCGTACCAACTTGAGACAATAAACGTCCGAAAGCAAGAAGCCAAATTTTAGAATTTAACTGCGGAAAATCGAACAAATTTTTAAACATAAAAACATCTAACCAAAGAAAATAATAAAAAGTGTCTTTCTTTGCGCCTTTGCGTCTTTGCGTGAGAGAAAAACACCTTGACATTTAGCAGAAAATATGCTAGTTTACAAAAGATAAAAATTAAGAATATTTAAAATAATGATAACAGCAATAACCAAAGAAAAAAATAAAATTCGTTCATCTATTCTTGAGTTACAAAGTGAATTAGTTGCTTGGCGAAGACAACTACATAAACATCCCGAATTAGCCTTCAAAGAGTTGCAAACGGCGGAATTTATCGTTTCAAAATTGCAACAATGGGGTATCGACTATGAAGCCAATATTGCCCAAACTGGTATAGTTGCAACCATCAATAGCCCGATTTCTGGTCCTGTTTTAGGGATTAGATGCGATATGGACGCTTTACCTATCCAAGAGGAAAACGAGGTATCCTATCGCTCTTGTAACCATGGTATTATGCACGCTTGTGGGCACGATGGCCATACCGCCATTGCCCTTGGTACAGCTTATTATTTATCGCAACACCGAGGGGAATTTAAAGGTACTGTAAAAATCATTTTTCAACCGGCGGAGGAAGGTCCCGGAGGTGCAAAACCGATGATTGCAGCGGGAGTTTTAGAAAACCCCAAGGTTGAAGCAATTATTGGTCTACATCTGTGGAATAACCTGCCGGTGGGAACTGTGGGAGTTAGAAGTGGTCCGTTAATGGCAGCGGTTGAAACTTTCAACTGTACAATTTTTGGTAAAGGTGGCCATGGTGCGATACCCCAACAAACCATTGATTCAGTGTTAGTTAGTGCGCAAATTGTGAACACTTTACAAACTATTATTAGTCGCAATATTGACCCTTTAGAATCTGCCGTTTTGACGGTGGGAGAATTGCACGCTGGAAGTGGCTTAAATATTATTGCTGATACTGCCAAAATGAGGGGCACTGTACGTTATTTTAATCCAAATTTGCGGGATTATTTCCCAACCAGAATGCGGGAAATTATTGGCGGGATTTGTCAGAGTCACGGAGCTAAATTTGAATTAGAATATACCCATTTATATCCCCCGGTAATTAATGATTTTGTCATGGCTGAATTGGTTAAATCTGTTGCTTTAGAGGTGGTGGAAACTCCCTTGGGGATTGTACCGGAATGTCAGACCATGGGAGGAGAAGATATGTCATTTTTCTTACAGGAAATACCGGGGTGTTATTTCTTTTTAGGTTCAGCAAATAAGGAGAAAAAATTGGATTTTCCTCACCATCATCCCCGTTTTAATTTTGATGAATCGGTCTTAAGTATGGGGGTAGAAATCTTTGTTCGTTGTGTGGAAAAATTCGGTAATTAACAAGTAGTGATAATTACATAATTATCACTAGCAATTTTAGAAAATTTCACCTAAACGTTGTTCCAATAAAGTAATTAAATTATCCACATTTTCTCCCGAATCTTCCCAACATTTTGGTGGAGGATTTTGTGGTTTAAAATTAATTAATTTTACTTGACCATCTCCGATAACAAGAATTACCACTTCCACCTCATTTTTATTACCGTCGATAATTCCTAAAACTTCTTGTAATTTGCGATCGACATTTTCATTTAATTTTTCGATCGCCTCCCGAGGACAAGCGACAAAATGGGGAGTGGGTTTTAAGTCGATACCGAGAGTATCATTTCTATCTTGCCATTCTAATAATAAACCCCAAAATAAAGCGGCTAATTCTTGTTCGTTATTTTTAACAAAAGAATCTAACTTAAATCGACTTGGGTTTTCTTGACTATCTTGTAACTGATTATTGAAACTAAACATAATTATTAATGGATAATGGATAATGGATAATTATTAATTGTTATTTGACAATTGTCAATTGTTAATTGTCTTCGACTTCCATTCTAGCTACAGTTACAGCACTCAAAGCAAAAGAAAATACTATGGGTAAAGGACATTGCCATAAATAAGTTAAAATACCAGATATTATTGCGACTATTACTATTATTAATAACCAGTTGCTTTCTTCTTTCGTAAAACCTTTTTCTGCTTTAATTAATCTTAAGATTTTTTGCGGTATTGGCTCGGGCATAACTGCACCAGGAGGAAAAGCCCAATAATTATTATATCTCTCGACAAATAAGTCAGTCCAACCATTATCTTCACACCATTCTTGAATCCAATCTTCGTGATAATGTTTCATAATTTATGTCCTTTTTTTACATTTTATCTAATTCTCAAAAGATAACATAAATAATTAATTCATCTACTATTTTTTAACAAAAATTTAAGTTTAAGAAAACTATCTAAGTATTAATACTGGTTTGAGCTTGATTAATAGTATAAATACCTTTTTCTGTACAAATATAATCCAATTTTCGATCCCAAGAATCTGAAGGTAATTGAGCTAAATAAAAAGACTCAAAAATGATCCCAATTGTCGGTATATTTTGCCAGTCTTTTTTGCTGAACATTATATCATAATAGCCCGCGCCATAGCCTAAACGATAACCAGAATAATCACAAGCTAACGCAGGAACAAGGATTAAATCTATTTCTTGGCCCGTTATTTGAGGTAAGTTAAAATCGGGTTCTTTTATGCCATATTTTCCTTTTTTAAGCTCATCTTTAGGTGTCCAAGAATGCCAAATTAAATCTTTATTTTCACACCGAGGAAATGCCCATTTTTTAGTTAAATTATGGTTACTTAATCTGCTTAAATCTGGTTCACCACGAAAACTAAAATAGCTACAAATTGTCTGAGCTTTCCTAAATAAGTTAAATGACTCTAAATTCTGAGTGATTTCTTCACTTTTTGCTTGCCAATTTTCCAGGGAAATTGAACACCTTTTTCTTAATAGTTCCTGTCTTAATTCACTTTTATTTTGATGTAAAAAATCTGTGTTAACAATACCTTCCTTATTTCTCATTTTTGATGCTTTTTTGAAAATTGTCCAAACGATCCCGTAATTATGCTAGAAATTATATCACAAAGCCTGAAATAACGCAAGCACATTCCCTTATTGACAATAATTCTCATAGGTTTTCTCGGCATTTCACGATTTTCGCCTAATTGTTAAGGTTTCCTGACAATTAGGGAGTTTTTGTGAGAGATTAGATACAAATATTTTATTAATAACAGTTTTAAGATAAATAAACCTTATCATTGACTGCGAAATCTTAAGTGGTAATCAAGTAAAATTGTCATTTCAGTTATCAGTTATCAGTTAACAGTTAACAGTAGGGGTTAACGGCCGTTAACCCCTACACAACAGATGGTAGCTTGAAATAAGGAATATTTTTATTCCCGAGCAAGGGGAGCCCTTACACAGTTTTTCTGGTCATTGAGAACAAGAAGAGAAAAAATAACATGAAAACCGACTTATATACCAAGATAATCTTAACAATAATCGCCATTTTACTATTATTAAATTTGTTTAAACCCTTACCAGTTAATGCTTATAATGAACAAACATTAAATGTTAATATTAAGGGAATAAATGGTAATAGTATATATGGACAAGAATTACCTGTAAAAATTGTCAAGTAAAGTTTACAGGTAATAAATATTAACGATTAGAAGAGCGATAAAATGGTTTTTTGACTACTTTTGCGGGGTAATTTTTTCCCCTAATTTCTATCTCTAATTCCGTGGCAATTTTGCTTAAATTTTGTGGCACATAAGCCAAACAAATGGGTTTTTCCAAAGTAGGAGATAATGTCCCACTGGTAACAATTCCCACCTTTTCACCTTGGTAAATGACGGGGTAATCATGGCGTGCAATGTGACGACCTTGCATTTCAAGAGCAACTAAACGGCGGGGCAAACCCTTACTTTTCTGTTGTTCTAAGACATTTCGGCCGATAAAATCACCTTTAGTGTCAAGATTAACCAACCAATTTAAACTGGCTTCTAGGGGAGAGGTTGTTTCATCAATATCCTGACCATAGAGGGACATGGCAGCTTCCAAACGGAGGGTATCTCGTGCTCCCAAACCACAGGGAATCACCCCAGAATCAAGCAAAGAGGACCACAATTTTTGTCCTGTTTCTGGTGTCACCATAACCTCAAAACCACTTTCTCCGGTGTAACCAGTACAAGCAATAAAAGCTGGGGTATTAAAAATAGTTGTAGTAAAATGACCGAAGTTTTTCAAGCTAGTTAAATCATCAGTAATAAAAGGTTGCAGATACTTAATAGCTAAAGGTCCTTGAATGGCAATTAAAACTTGTTCATCAGTGTTATCTTTAAAGGTAATATTATCGGATAAATGGGATAAAAACCAATCTTTATCTTTGTTTTTTGTGGCTGCATTTACGATAATAATGCCTTTCTGTTCTTGGTTTTCGGTTTCTCCTTGATAATAAAAGATAATATCATCAATTATACCTCCTTGCTCATTTAATAAAACAGTATAAATGGCCTCTCCTGAGTTTACTTTTGCCAAGTCAGTTGGGACTAACTTTTGTAATTCTGTGACCAAGTTTTTCCCTTGTAAACTAAACTTACCCATGTGGGAAATATCAAAAATACCGGCATTTTTTCTCACGGCAAAATGTTCTTCTTTTAAGTTAGTAAATTGTACGGGCATTTCCCAACCTGAAAATTCAGTCATTCTCGCTTTACTAGCAATAATTAATTCAAATAAGGGAGTGCGAGAGAGAGAATTTGTAACCATGTTTTCCTAAAAATAATGTTTTGTTTATTATAGCAGTTGGCTTGAAAGTTAATCTTAGTATTTTTGATTTATTTATCTTATTTTGATTAGATTAGCTTAATCAGCTTGTTTTTTTGGTTAAGAAATACTTAAAATAAATAAGAATAAGTTAAGACAATTAAAACAAAAGGTAAAATAGTGATAATTTTTTGGTTAAGTTTGGGGAGTCTTTCAAGTTGGTTTTTAAGTACGTTGGCGGGGGGAGGCACTCCTTTAATTTTAATCCCCCTGATTGGTTTATTTTTAGGGCCAAGTGCTGTACCTCCGGTGGTGACTTTAGGAATGTTATTAGGTCATCCCCAAAGAATTTGGTTATATTGGCGGAATATTGACTGGAATTTAACGAAATGGTATGCTCCGGGAGCAATTGTTGGCGCAATTTTAGGGGCTTTTATTTTTACCCAAATTAAATTAGAATGGTTAACAATTGTCATTGCTATTTTATTAATTGCTTCGACTTTTAGTTATGGAAAAACTGATCAAAAAAGTTTTGATGTCAAAGCTTGGTATTTTTTACCTGCTGGTTTTATCTATGCTTTTCTATCTGGAATTGTGGGAAGTACCGGTCCTTTATTAAATCCTTTATATTTGAATTATGGTCTGAAAAAAGAGCAAATGATTGGCACAAAATCCACTCATTTGGTAATTATTCATCTGGTAAAAATTGTTACTTATGCCATTTTTGGTGCTTTAAATTTCTCCTATTTAAAATATGGTTTAATTTTAGGATTTGCTGCTTTACCCGGTAATTATTTAGGTCAAATTGCTTTACAATATATCAGTGAAAAACAATTTCGACGTTTAGTGGTTGGTTTTGTAACTTTTAGTGGCATACTAATTATTGGTGAGGAATTTTTTGGTAAGTTATAAAATGAACTTTAATTATTTTTAAAGATGGATATTGCTCAATTAATTTTTAATGGTGTTGCTTTAGGTTGTATTATTTCTCTTGCAGCGGTGGGTTTAACTTTAACTTACGGTATTTTAAGGTTATCTAATTTTGCCCATGGTGATTTTATGACTTTGGGAGCTTATTTTACTTGGTTATCTAATACTAATGGAGTTAATATTTGGTTGGCAATGATTTTCGGATGTCTTGGTACAATTGTTGCTATGTTAATTTCCGAACAAGCACTTTGGAAACCCATGAGAAATGTTAGGGCTGATACTACTACTTTAATTATTATTTCTATTGGTTTGGCTTTATTTCTTCGTAGTACCATTCTTTTAATTTGGGGGGGAGGTAATCAATCATACAATTTACCTTTGTTGGAGGCGATCGATGTTTTTGGTGTTAAAATTGCCTATTATCGAGTAATTGTAATTATTCTGGCTATCCTAGCAATTATTGCCCTACATTTTCTCTTACAAAATAGCAAAATCGGTAAAGCAATGCGCGCCGTTGCTGATAATATTGATTTAGCTAGAGTGTCAGGAATTAATGTGGAAAAAGTGGTTTTCTGGACTTGGATTATAACAGGTATTCTCACTGCTTTAGCGGGAGGAATGTACGGTTTAATGACCCAAGTTCGACCGAATATGGGCTGGTTTTTAATCTTACCCATGTTTGCTTCGGTGATTCTTGGTGGTATCGGCAATCCCTACGGGGCGATCGCTGGTGGTTTAATCATTGGCGTGGTCAGTGAATTAAGTACCTTGGTATTAGGTCCGGAATATAAATTAGGGGTAGCATTATTAATTATGGTGATAATTCTGTTAGTAAAACCCCAAGGATTATTTAGTAATTAGGGTTTGCTGAATAAATGGCTGGTGAGGGCGAGTTGATAGTTGATAGTTGATAGTTGATAGTTGATAGTTGATAGTTTGACCGCGTCTTTTGACGAGCAAAAATCTTGATTAATCCCAGTAAATGTAAGGTTTTTTACTATTATTTGTTGAAATCCTTGCACTTATAGTAATGTAAATTAAGATTAGAACAGTAGAAAAATAGGTTCGTTGTTGCGCTTTAGCGCTTCTTAGGACTAAAGTCCAACAACAAACTAAAAACTTTTGTTTAATTTTTATTTGGAATTACTATAATTCAAGTCCCACCAACTTGAAAGTCTTGATCTACATAGCTGTCAGCTTTTTTCCGTAAACCCTAATTAATAATTGATATAGCAATCAGATATTCGTTGTGTAGAGACGTTGCATGCAACGTCTCTACAGTAAGGGTTTGGTTAAAACAATTTTTTACCACCTATTTTAGGATTGCTATATTAACTGTCAACTATCAACTGTCAACTATCAACTAATTAAAGGCTTTGTTCAATGGCCTGAATGGTTTTTTCCCTGTCCAATTTAAGGATCAAAACCCCCAAAGGTGGTAAACATAAATCCAAAGAACTAGGATAATTATGAAACCACCATTCATCGGTCCATTTACCACCTAAATTACCCATATTAGCACCACCATATTTACGAGCGTCACTGTTGAAGACTTCGGTATAAAAACCAGCTTCTGGTACACCAATACGGTAATGACTATGGGGTTGGGGGGTAAAATTACAAATTACGAGCAGAAACTCATTGGGATCGATCGCCCTGCGGAGGAAAGCGACAACACTATGACGATTATCGCTACAATCAATCCACTGGAAACCTTCCTGTTCAAAATCCCGTTCAAAAAGAGCCGGTTCATTTTTGTAAACCGAATTCAACTCCGCAAAAAACAGTTTTAATTGCTGATGTTTTTCAAACTCTAACAAAGGCCATTGCAAATCTGTCCAGACATTCCACTCATCCCACTGGCCAAATTCCATACTCATAAACATGGTTTTCTTACCAGGATGAGCGAACATATAAGCAAATAAAGCGCGCACATTGGCAAATTTTTGCCATTCATCCCCGGGCATTTTACCAATTATGCTACTCTTGCCATGGACAACTTCATCGTGGGAAAGAGCCAACATAAAATTTTCACTGTGGTGATACCACATACTGAAAGTGACATTATTTTGGTGAAATTGCCTAAACCACGCATCCATGCTGAAATAATCCAAGATATCATGCATCCAACCCATATTCCACTTGAGGTTAAAGCCCAACCCACCGACATAAGTAGGCCAAGAAACCATCGGCCAAGCAGTGGATTCTTCAGCAATGGAAAGAGTACCGGGGAAATAGCTAAACATCAGACTATTTACTTGTCGGATAAAATCAGCAGCTTCCAGATTTTCCCGACCACCATATTGATTTGGTAGCCATTCACCATCTTTGCGGGCATAATCTAGGTAGAGCATCGAGGCAACAGCATCCACACGAATCCCGTCAATATGATATTTATCGCACCAAAAGAGCGCATTAGCAACAAGGAAATTACGGACTTCATGTCGTCCATAATTAAAGATTAAAGTACCCCATTCCTTGTGTTCACCCTTACGGGAGTCTTCGTGTTCATAAAGATGAGTACCATCAAAATAAGCCAAACCGTGACCATCTTTAGGAAAATGTCCGGGGACCCAATCCACTAAAACCCCAATACCATTTTGGTGACATTGATCGACAAAATACATGAAATCTTGGGGATTTCCATGACGGGAAGTGGGAGCATAATAACCAGTAACTTGGTATCCCCAAGAACCATCGAAGGGGTGTTCAGCAACGGGCAATAATTCAATGTGGGTGTATCCCAACTCCTTAACATAAGGAATTAATTTTTCAGCTAATTCATAATAAGTTAAAAAACGGGCTTCGGGTTTCCATTCAGAAACAGGGACTCCTTCTGCTTCTCCCTGAAAACACTGGGGTTTTTCGTCCATAGAACCATGTAACCAAGAACCCAAATGAACTTCATAAACAGAAATTGCTTCCTTTAAAGGTTCACTTTGACGACGTTTTTCTAGCCATTGATCATCTTGCCATTGATAACTGTCTAAATCAGCGACAATAGATGCAGTTTTCGGCCTTGGTTCTTGTTGAAAACCGTAGGGATCGGTTTTTTCATAAATATGACCTTCTCCGTTTTTAACTTCATATTTATAAGCAGTCCCAAAATCCAAACCAGGAATAAATAACTCCCAAATGCTATTAAACCGTTTCCGCATTTGATGTTCTCTACCGTCCCAGCTATTAAAATCGCCGATTACAGAAACATTGCGCGCGTGGGGAGCCCAAAGTGCAAAATAAACCCCTTTCACCCCGTTAACATTGGTGACGTGAGCTCCCAATTTTTCGTAAATCCGATGGTGATTACCTTCGGAGAATAAATGGACATCCAAATCCGTCAACTTCGGAGAATAAAAAGCGTAGGTATCATAGATTACCTGTTCATGTTCCCCTGACTTAACTCGAAATTGATAATTAGCTAATTCGGAGGCATTGATAATACATTCAAAAAAATTCGGATGATGAATCGACTCCATCTGATATTCTTTTCTTTGTTGGGGTAAAACTACCCAAGCTTGGTCAGCCTTTGGTAAATAGGCCCTCACCACCCATTGTTGAACTTTGCCTTTTTTCTTGAGAGGATGACAACCTAAAATTTCAAATGGATCGTGATGCAGATTATTAACTATTTGATTAACTTGATCAAGGGTAAGCCGTGTTTGCATTTATTAACTACCAATATTAAGAATAAACTAAATAAAAAGGTGATTACCTTAAGATTAACTAAAGTTTACACATTTTTTGTCAATTATCCGATAAATACTTGACAATTGACAATGGATCAGGGACAATTGACAATATAAGACTTCTTGCACCAAGTCGCGGTAATAGGTAATAGGTAGGGTTTGCTGAATAAATGGCTGGTGAGGGCGAGTTGATAGTTGATAGTTGATAGTTGATAGTTGATAGTTTGACCGCGTCTTTTGACGAGCAAAAATCTTGATTAATCCCCGTAAATGTAAGGTTTTTTACTATTATTTGTTGAAATCCTTGCACTTAATTCAAGTCCAATCAACTTAAAAGTCTTGATCTACATAGCTTTCAGCTTTTTTCCGTAAACCCGAGGTAATAGGTAATAAGGGTCGAAATTGACGCTTTCTGTAGGAAAATTGATTTTATTCCTAGTTTTGCAAGATGTCTATCGGTAATAATGCCAAAGAAAAATAATCAGTAGTTAATCATCTTACTTCTTAACTTCCCTAAAAGGGGGTAATCGTTTTAAAAAAGTCGCGAATATTGAGTAAAAAGATTAATTCCCGCAGTTGTGGACTAATTTCTGGGGGCAATGTTGCTGTGGCTAATTGTTCCTGTAATTCGGCGTATTCCGCCGCATTGAGGGGTTCGCCATTAATGGGCGATCGCCCTTCGGTGATGATTTCGGTGCGCAAAACTTCTTCTGGTATGTCTTCTGGGGGTGGTAAAGCAACAGCCTTTAAACAAGAGAAATAAGTAATTATACTTAATATTAATATTTTCTTCATAATGTGTTCAAATATCCTATTTTATTTGCCAAAATATCACTTTTTTAGGTGATCTAAATCCTTATGTGGTTTACAAAAAGGAGTTATATTTAGGATAGCAGAGAACGCAAAGGAAAACAAACCATGATCAACATTACTTCAACTTTAGATCAACTTTTATTAAATGATAACGATCTGTTAGTTGGCCACAAAAAAAATACTAAAACCGAGCAGAATAAGCAAGAATTCGAGAATAGCGAAGTATTTGAAAAAACAGAATTAGTCACAATTATTAGTGATACAACTAATAATAATCAAGCTAGTATATTAGATACTAAAATGGGTTTCATCGACACAGAAAACCATCAAATATTTACTCCAGAAATTGAGTCATTAGGGATTAAATGTGATTGTCCAATGTGTAATAATGTCGTTACATTTAATGAAAATAGTCCTCAAAATGCAATTACAAATAGTACCACACCTCAAGAATCAAATACTGTTTATAATCCTTCCATTGATGCACTTTTATCTGGTTATAAATGGACAAATAATCAAATTAGTTATAGTTTCTATGAAAACGACGTTTTTAATGGTACATATTACGGAAGTGAGACCGTTTCAGAAGTAAGTGAAGGGGTTAAAAATAACGTTAAAACTATTTTTAATTGGATAGAAGAAGTTACTAACATTGACTTTGTCGAGGTAACAGAAACCGCCAATAATATCGGTCAAATTCGCTTCATGTTATCCAATGGTCCTGGTTATGCTTATGCTTATTATCCTACCAGTACGTCCCTATTTAGTGTGTCAGGAGACGTACATTTAAACCCGAGTTATGATAACACTAGCACTACGAATGGATTTCAAAATGCTGCGGGTAAACATGGTTTTATGACCCTAGTCCATGAAATCGGTCATACATTAGGATTAAAACACCCCCATGATGGTACTACCACTTTACCAACAACAGAAGATAACATCACAAATACGGTGATGAGTTACAATTTTACTGGTAATTCATCAGGCACATATATGCCTTATGATATTAAAGCTTTGCAATCACTTTATGGGGTAAAAGAGCATAATATTGAGGACAGTATTTATCAATTTAATAACCGAATTGATCAGTTTACTGTTAATGGAGAATTATATTTAAACACTCCAAATTTAACGAAACAAACTATCTGGGATACTAACGGAATTGACACATTAGATTTTTCTAAATTAGCTGTTAATAGCGCTGGTTATCACTTTGATTTAAACCCCGGAGGCTGGTTAATTAACAACAGTGCAGACAATGGTGACTATTATAATTCGGGGACATCTCTTGCGTATAATGTTAATATTGAAAACCTCATTAATTCTACCAGTAATGACAACATTATTGCTAATAGTTTACCTAACAAATTTAGCGGTTATTTCTCTAATACCTTTACGGGCAATGACGTAATTTACAGCAGTAATAGTCAAGATATTTTAGACCTTTCCAATTATAGTTCATCTACTATTACCCAAACCCAAAATGTTAACGATTTAGTTCTTAGTTTATCTAATAATGGTTCTATTACGATTAAAGACTATTATTTAGGGGAACAAATTAATTTGCTTTGGGGAAATATCGCCAGTTTATCTATCAATGATGTTACGATTACTGAAGATAACAACGCTATTTTTACCGTCAATTTAAGCCAAGCTAGTAGTAATTCTATTGCGGTAAATTATCAAACCGTAGAGAATACCGCCATCGCCGGAAGTGACTACAATTCTAATAGTGGTACATTAACATTTGCTACAGGTGAAACCAGTAAAACTATTACTGTTCAATTATTAAATGATACCAACAAAGAAGCCACAGAAAACTTTTACTTGAACTTAAGCAATGTAACTGGAAATGCCATCATTGCTGACAATCAAGGAATCGCAACCATTCAAGATAATGATGCGGGAATTTCTCTCAATAATGTTACCCTTTCTGAAGGTCATTCCGGAACAACTAACGCCATTTTCACCCTTAATTTAAGTCAAGCAATTAGTGAAACTGTCACCGTGGATTATAGTACCGCAAATGCTACAGCAACAGCTGGAAGTGACTATCAAAATAGTAGCGGTAAAGTAACATTTAATCCTGGAGAAACCACCACTACAATTAGTATTCCTGTTATGGGTGATACGATTACTGAAAGTGACGAAACCTTTGTGGTGAATTTAACGAATCCCAGCAATGCAAGTTTAATTAATAATCAGGGAATAGCTACCATTAAAAATGATGATATTTCCCTTCCTAGCATTGCCATCAATGATATTTCCCTCAAAGAAGGAAGTAATAAAGTAGCCGGAAAAACTACTAATTTCACCTTTACCGTTAACTTAAATCAAGCAAGTAATCAGTCAATTACGGTAAATTATGCGACAGCAGACGGCACAGCAACTACTTTTAATAAAGATTATACTGCTATTAGTGGAAAATTAACATTTGCGGCAGGTCAAACTAGCAAAACAATCACGGTTAAAGTAGCACAAGATACCGTTAGCGAAGCAAACGAAACCTTTTTTGTTAATTTGAGTAATGCTAGTAATGCTGCTCTTAGTGATTCTCAAGGTCTGGCTACAATCATCAATGACGATTCTAGCAGTACAAAACCCCCTAGTAAAAGCCAAATTCAAGAAAGTCAAATTGACATTCTTACTGGTACTAAAAAAGCTGATACTTTCATTCTTGGAGATAAAAACCAATCTTACTATAATCAATTCGGTAACGATGATTATGCTGTAATCAAAAGATTTAATGACAAAAAAGACAGCATTCAGCTTAATGGCAATTCTGAAGATTATGTCATGGGAGTCTCTCCTTATAACAGCAAAGACTCGGCTATCTTTTCAGAATCTAATAATGATTTAATTGCTATTATCAAAGGCAGCCATGAACTAGCTTTCAATAATAGTAATAGCTTCACTTTTATCTAATTAAAAAGATGATAAATAATTAATACTACTTAAATTAATTATTTATAATCCCGGAGGCAATTTTTCACCACAAATATGATGAATTTCTGTGATTTTATCCCATAACCAGGGATAATTTTTTTTATATTCAGGTATTAATGCTAAAGGAGATAATAAAGCAGATGCTGTTAAATCTGCGACACTGATATTATTGCCAATTAAGTATTTTTGACTGGCCCAAACTGACAAGATTTCCAAAGCTTTTTCTAACCTATTTTTTGCTAATTCCACCGCGGCAAAATTAATGTTATATTGCTTTCTGACAATATTAATTACTACTTGACTAGCTAAACTGGGATCAATATATTTTCCCTCATTGGCCCGAAAATGGTAATAGATAAAACGGGTAGCTGTACCAATACTTTCATCTAACCAATCTTCTAATAACCAAGCTTGTTTTTGTAGCTGAGAATCAGTTAAAAATAAAGGAGGTTCTGGTTGGATTTTTTCCAAATATTGATAAATATTAGTCGAGTCACCAATTACCTCATTTTCTGTTATTAAAACCGGTACAGTTGTTAAACCAGTTAATGGTTTCACCCTGAAAATATGTAACCCCGGAGTTAAATTTTCTACCTGATAGTCGAGGTTTTTATAACCTAAAGCTAACCTAGCTTTGCGACAATAATGAGATGTGCTGAATTGCAATAATAACATAACAAATTAAATTAGTTTGTAGTCAGAACTTTGTTCCTTAAAGTACAAACATTACACTATTTTTGTTATTTATTGACGATATTTTATTTAATTCGCTTTTTTTTGTGCCTTAAACGCAAACCACCTAAAGCAAATAAACCAAGACCTACTGTTGTACTAGGTTCGGGAATTTCTAACAAGAGATTGTCGTCGTTAGGTACATTATCATCTGGTTGACCAGATAACTCATAACTGCCCCAATCTCCTTGAAATTTAAGACCAAAATCCAGTAAAGAAACTGCTTGATTGGGATTATTACCAAAATTACCTGAAATTTTTAGATTAAAAGCATCAAATTTTTGGGCTTTTAGTCCTAGTTTGACAGGGCCGCCATTACATTGGTTTTTAGAACCATCAGAAACAAAACACATTTCAAGAGATTGAAAACCGGGTAATTTGGCCTTACTACCGGTGATTACTTTATCAAAAACATTGTCTTCCTCAAGATTGCTGTAACCATAATCTTGGTTAGGAGTTCCCAAAGTGAAATTATTAAAATTATTAACACTACCATTGGGGTTCATGGCAAACCCAAAACTGACAATATTGTTTTTTTTGTCTGAATAGCCCGATAAATCAGTGGTATTAAGGAGAAATATATCTAATTCCAAAGATTCATTGGTAAAATCCTTAACCAAGAAAAAAGCTTCAGCACCCATACTTAAGGAACTCTGACCTCTATTGACACTGTGAGACCAGTCTAATTTAAAAGTTTCTCCGATATCCGTTTTTTTAATATCTACTTTATAAAGAGGTTGACCTCCAGGATTTCCACCGGATGATGCTCCGGTTTCTGAGATCGAAAAAGCATCAGCGACCGAAAAAGCGCCCGAAACAAGGCTAAATCCTAAACCCAGTAAACTCGAACCCATTATTTGTTTGTAATTAACTTTCATTGTTGTTAACCTCTATTTGTTTTGTTGTTTTTAAAATAAATCAAACATTCACTTAAATATACTTAGGCTTTATACTTAAGTAGTTAACAGCCATGATAAATGGTTTTTCACAAAATGTCAGTAATTTTACGTAATCTTTATATTTGAATTGAATAGTATCAATGATTTTACTTAGCCTAATAATTTGCTAGTTCTCAGCAAGCTATTTTAAGCACAAAAAAAAGCAACAATAATTATTGTTGCTAACATAATCGAAGTGACGACCAAATTTTTGGGCGTTGCATGACTCTGAGATGAAATTGTAGGGGCAATCCCTTGTGGTTGCCCCCGAAACGCTGATAGGGTAGGGACAAGCCCTACCCCTACATTGAAAATAAATATCAAATCATCTTGCATAGGTGCAACGCCAATTTTTGGGTAAATTGTATTTGTAGGGATAGGTCTTGTACCTATCCTGGGTCACCACAAGAGATTGCCCCTACAGTACCTACCCCGAAACTCAAAAATTTATTCCTTGTTCAATGCTTTTACTTCGAGAAGCTGCCATTCAATGCTTATTTCTGCTCATCAAAATTAATCTTGCTGCTAACCCACTCTACTAATTTTTCAAATTGGCTTAATCAGAGTGTTTAAGGAATATAATTAATATTATTTAAGACTTCAAAATAATAACAGCAACCAAGCTTACTTACTCAGTGATTTCCGCTTTTACTTGAGATTAAATAGAGATACTTTTCAGTTTAAACTGATAGCATTGCTCTCATTTTATGCACTCGCAGAAATTTGAGATTCGGCATTGATTGCTGTTATTATCGGACGAGACAGAATGTAAGTGAAACAGTAAGTTAATCAGACGTTTAGCCTCTTAATTTGTAAGTTGGACTTAATTTTTTCTCTGTCTGGAATAAGGTTTGTTAACCTTCAATTACTAATATAGCACCCTTATCTCAGAATGATCGCTTTTGTTACAAAACTTTACCTTAAATTAATTTCAGGTATTTATACTTAAAAAAAGAAGTGATCAGAAATCCGATTTCTGAGGGAAATCGGATTTTTCAAGTAATAGTTAATCGAATAAATTACCTAATTTTCGGGGCAAAATGAGCCACCAAATTTTGTTCTGGTAACTCGGCTTTTTGGACTAAACTAGGCACAGAATTGCGTAGTAAAGTTGTTAATTGATGAGTAGTGGAATCGTAGATTTGCGTCACCATTTTAGGATATAAACCAATACCAATAATGGGAATTAACAAACAAGCAATGATGAATACTTCCCTAGGTTCAGCGTCAACTAAAACTTCATGTTCGGCTAACTCTTTGTTTTCTGGACCATAGACCATTTCCCGCAACATGGACAGCAGGTAAATGGGGGTAAGAATCACACCGACTGCGGCTAAAAAGACGATAATGGTTTTAAATACGGGGTTATAAGCGTCACTGGTGGCAAAACCCACGAATATCATTAATTCCGCCACAAAACCGCTCATTCCTGGTAAGGCTAAGGAAGCCATGGAGCAAGTAGTCCACATGGCAAAATTTTTCGGCATTTTTTTGCCAATGCCGCCCATTTCATCTAACATCAAGGTATGGGTGCGATCGTAGGTTGAACCAACCATAAAGAAAAGACTTGCGCCAATTAAACCGTGGGAAATCATTTGCAACATTGCGCCACTTACTCCTAAGTCGGTAAAGGAAGCTATCCCAATTAAGACGAAACCCATGTGAGAAATGGAGGAGTAGGCGATTTTGCGTTTCAGGTTTCTTTGTGCAAAGGAAGTTAAAGCGGCGTAAATAATGTTGACTACCCCTAAAATTACTAAAATCGGGGCAAAATAGGCGTGTGCGTCGGGTAACATCCCCGCATTCATCCTTAACAGCGCATATCCTCCCATTTTCAAGAGAATTCCCGCTAATAACATATGGGCAGGTGCGGTAGCTTCTCCGTGGGCATCCGGTAGCCAAGTATGGAGTGGGAAAATCGGCAATTTTACGCCGTAAGCAATCAATAAACCTCCGTAAAGTAACAATTGTAACTTGAAGGGAAAATCCTTGAGGGCGATCGCCGACATATCAAAAGTAACCGTATCCCCATAAAAAGCCATGGTTAAGGCGGCGACAAGGATAAATAATGAACCTCCTGCCGTGTAGAGAATAAATTTAGTGGCGGCATAAAGGCGTTTTTTGCCTCCCCAAATCGAGAGAATCAGATAAACGGGGATAAGTTCAAGCTCCCAGACGAGGAAGAAAAGTAACATATCTTGGACGGCGAAAACCGCAATTTGACCGCCGTACATCACCAACATGAGGAAATAGAACAATTTGGGCTTGAAAGTGACCGGCCAAGCTGCCATAATCGCCAAAGTGGTGATAAAACCAGTCAGAATAATCAAGGGCATGGATAAACCATCAGCACCCAATGACCATTTTAAATCAAGTTGGGGAACCCAAGCGTAACTTTCTACTAATTGTAAATTGGGATTGCTCACATCGTAGCCACTATAAAAGGCGTAGGCAATGATGGCAAAGTCAATTAAGCCCACAATCAGGGAATACCAACGTACAGTTTTGCCATCTTTATCAGGGATTAAGGGTATGAATAAAGCGGCGATGACGGGAAAAAGGATAATTGTGGTTAACCAGGGAAATTGGTCAATATTCATGATAAATTGCGTGATTGTCCTAAAATTACAAAAAGAGTAGCTAAGAATAAATTACCTGTTAATCTTAATCATTTTTTACTTTACATAGGGGACAAAATTAAGGAAATCTTAATATATTCGGTGAGGTGGGCAAAATTAAGGTGATTTTGATCTAAAATCATAAGTTAATTCTTTTTTGCCCACCCGACAAATTTTTGTCCACTTTACCAATACTGCCTTAAGATTTTATAATTAGTGATAATATTAAGCTCACTTTTTGTTACAATTCTAAATAATTGTTAATTATTAATTATTAATTGTTAGTTAATTTATGAAGGGATTTAATTTCAAGATTTTTGCCCAGTTTTGGTCCATTGCTAAATTATATTGGTGGGGTGAAGAGAAAAAAGGCGCTTTAACTTTGTTAGCACTTTTAGGTTTATTATTAATTGGTTATACCCAACTTAGTGTTCAATTAAATGCTCAACAAGGCAATATTATTTCTTCACTTTCCGCTAAAGATGAAGCCCGTTTTTGGCAAACAATTTGGCAATTTTTAGCGGTTTTAATTGTTTATGTGCCTCTTTTTGCTGGGTTTTCTTATTGTCAAAGTAAGTTAGGTTTGTTCTGGAGAAAGTGGTTAACTAATCGCTTTTTGAATCGTTATTTTGGCGATCGATCTTTTTACCATTTAAGTAATTCTAATGGTGAAATTGATAACCCAGATCAGCGTATTTCTGAAGATATTAGAAGTTTTACTCAGGATTCGTTGCTGTTTTTATTGGTGGTCATTCAATCCGTTTTACAGGTAATTGCTTTTAGTGGTGTTTTATGGGCAATTTCACCGAATTTAGTGATTTTTCTGATCATTTATGCTTTAGCTGGTACTTTTATTACTACGGGATTTTTTGGCAAAGTTTTAGTTAGGTTAAATTTTGAACAACTTAAAAAAGAAGCTAATTTTCGTTTCGGTTTAATTAGAATTAGGGAAAATGCGGAATCCATCGCTTTTTATCGCGGTGAACCACAGGAATTAAACCATGTTAAGAATCTCTTTAATCAAGCTTTTAATAATTTTAATGCTTTGATTTTATGGCAGGAATTATATTTAGGTTTGTTTACTAATAGTTATGAGTTTATTACCTATATTATTCCTGCTATAATTGTGGCCCCAGGGGTATTTTCTGGCGATTTTGAAGTGGGCAAAGTTACCGAAGCTCAAGGGGCATTTTTTCGAGTTTTTTACTCTTTAAATATTATTGTTAGTCGTTTCCAAAGTTTAACTAATTTTGCCGCTGGTGTTAACCGTTTAAGTAGTTTTTCTGAATATTTAGAGGAGGATAAATTAGCTCTTTCTGTTAGAAAAGTCGAACAACCTAAGCTTGATTTTATCGAAAATGGACGCTTAGAATTTTCCCATTTAACTTTACAAACTCCGAATTATCAACGCACTTTATTTCAGGATATTTCTCTCGATTTGAAACCAGGCCAAGGTTTATTAATCATGGGCGCTAGTGGTTGTGGTAAAAGTTCATTATTGCGGGCGATCGCCGGGTTGTGGAATTCGGGAACAGGTGTAATTATCCGGCCAAAATTAACCCAAATGTTATTTTTACCGCAAAAACCCTACATGATTTTGGGAACTTTACGGGAACAATTAATTTATCCTAACCTTAATTTAGAGATTTCTAATGAAGATTTAGAGGATGTTTTAAGGGCGGTAAATTTAACCAATTTAGCCGAAAGATTTGGTGGTTTTAATGTGGAAAAGGATTGGGGAGATGTGCTTTCTTTAGGAGAACAACAAAGAATTGCTTTTGCGCGTATTCTGATTACTAAACCACTTTATGCCATTTTAGATGAAGCTACTAGCGGTTTAGATCTGAAAAATGAAGAAAGTTTGTATCAACATTTACAAAAAACTGAGACAACTTTTATTAGTGTTGGTCATCGTCAAAGTTTAATGAAATATCACCAAATACTATTAGAAATATCCGAAGATAATAGTTGGGAATTAACAGAAATTTCTGTTTAATGCAGAAATCCGATTTTTTCAAAAAATCGGATTTCTAATGGGTAATTGGTAACGAGACCATTACAATGGTTTTTTCATCTGGTATGCTATTAATATTTAATTCACCACCATATAATTCAGCTAAACGTTTACAAATACTTAACCCTAAACCTGCTCCTTGTTGTTCATATATTTCCCGACCAAACTGCATATAAGCTCCGATATTTTTAATTTGTTCCACCGTCATTCCTCGACCATGATTACTAATTAATAAGATGCAATTATTTTCGCTAATTTGATTACTAATAATTACTTTTGTTCCTGCTGAAGAATATTTAAAAGCATTTTCTACTAATTCTTTAATAATAATAATTAACCAATTTTCTGAAACTTGAATTTTAAAATTATTAATATTAAGAATTAAGTCGTTACTACGATGATAAGTTTCGGCAATTTCTACCGCAATTTTAGTTATTGATACTTCTAAGTTATTAATTTCTCCCTTTAATAATTTCTCTAATTGTTGAGGGTTTTTAGCAGTTATTTCTAGTTTACTATAAATTAAAAATTTCTGAATTAAATTATATAAACGTTGTCCAGAATTCTTAATCATTTCACCCAATTCCTTAATTTCTTCTCTATCCATGGAATCAGCATATTGTCTTAATAAATCTGCTGAACCCATAATCCCATTTAAAGGTGTTCTTAATTCATGGGGAAGTGATCTAGTTAAGTTATTTCTTAAGGTTTCTAGACATATTTGAGATTCTTCTTCAAAGGCCTTCTTTTTACCTAAACGAGTGCTGACAGAACTTAATAATTCCTTTCTCGTAAAAGGCTTGGTTAAATAGTCGTCAGCTCCTAAATTCATGCCTTGACGTTGGTCAGATTTAGAGGCTTTTGCTGTTAAAAATATAAAGGGAGTTGTGGTTGTCGATTTGTTTTGACGCAACTGAGCTAAAACCCCATAGCCGTCAATTTCAGGCATCATAACATCACAAATTATCAAATCTGGCAAGTTGACAAAGGCGATTTCTAGCCCTTGTTTACCATTTTCCGCCTCGAAAATCTGATAATTTTCAGCCGTTAAAATTTCTTTGATAATTTCCCTAAGTATATCTTCATCTTCAATGATTAAAATTTGAGCCATTGTTTTATTTTAATTATTAATAAGAATGATTAAAATTAAAGGTAACAGTAACAATTGTACCTTGATTTACTTGACTTTCAATCTGGATTTTACCTCCATGAATATCCACGGCTTTTTTAACAATTGCTAAACCCAAACCAGTACCCGGAATTTTTCCCACATTTTTACCCCGATGAAATGACTCAAATATTTGTTTTAAGTCATCAGGAGGGATACCAATTCCTTGATCTTGAATGGATAAACTAGCTTTATTTTGAGCAATAATTAAATTAAAGTTAACTTGATCTGAAGAATATTTTAAGGCATTAGATAACAAATTTGTCAAAATATGTCTCAGTAATTTTTGATCGAATAAGTAATTAGAGGTAAGAATTTCACTGTTGTTAGGTTCTATGTTAAAACTAATTCTGTGATGTTCTCCGAGATTAAATTCTTGGACTAAATTAATACAAAATTCAGATAAATTAAGGAGAGTCGGTTCAAATTCAAAGCCTCCAGATTCACTTTTTCCAATCAAAAGTAGCTCATCTAACATCTTAGTTAAATTTTGAACTGTCGTATAAATACGGGTTAAATATTTTTGTTTTTTCTGATTAGTCCATTGCTCCCCATAATATTCTAATAATTCCGCACAACCAAGAATTGTACTTAAAGGTGTTCTAAATTCATGGGAAGTCATGGTAATAAAGTTAGATTTTAATTGATTTAATTCTTTTTCTTTGACTAAAGATTTTCGCATTTCCTCCTCACTTTGTTTCCTTTCTGTTATATCCATATCAATCCCAATTAGGCTAATTTCTTGTTCCTGAGAGTCAGAAAAAACGTCCCCTTGACTCGCAATCCAATGAATCTTTTCCCCAGGTTTAATAATTCTATATTCTTGGAAATAGGCACTTTTATTTTCTAAACTGTAGGCGATCGCCTGCTCAATTTTTTCTCGATCTTTGGGATGAATACAGTTAAGAAATTCTTGATAGGTAAAGGATAAATTTGGTTTATTAAAACCGAATAAAACCCGACTTTGTTCTGACCAAAACAGTTGTTTATTTACCAAATTCCATTGCCAAGTTCCCATATTCGCCGCTTCTAAAGCCATTTTTAACCGTGAAGAACTTTCTTTCAATGCCTGTGCTGTTTGTTTACGATTACTAATATCTTCAATCACAGCAATAAAATATTTAGCTTTCCCTTCACCATCACGAACTAAGGAGACGGTCAAATTAATCCAGACAGGAAAACCTTGTTTATGAAGATAACGTTTTTCGATCACACAAGTGGAAAGTTCACCGCTTAACATTTTTTGAATACTCTTTCTATCTAACTCCAAATCATCGGGATGAGTGATACTTTGAAAATCAGATTCAAGTAATTCTGAACGAGAATAACCAACTATTTGACAAAGTTTTTTATTTACTCGTAACCAATGGCCATTTAAGTCGGTATGAGCAATACCTACAGCCGCTTGTTCAAACGTTGATCTTAATTTTTCTTCGGACAATTTTAGGGACAATTCCGCTTGTTTTTTCTCCGTAATATTACGCCAAATTGCTACCACTTTATCTTGATGGGACAAGGCAATTCTGACTTCCCAATCAATTAATAAATTTTGAGAATTAAGTAACTGAAATTCCATTAATTGGGTTTCTTCTGTGGCAATAGTTTGGGCCATCGCCTGTTTAAATTTATCAGTAATCTGAGCAGGCAAAACTTGGGCAATATTCTGATTTAATAAGCGAGTACAATTAAAAGGTAATTCATTTTCATTGGCAATTTTGCAGCGTAAAAAAGTGCCATTTTCGGTTAAATAAAACATGGAATCAGGAATGGCATTTAAAACAGCTTGATTAAGCGCAGCACTTTTACTTAAAGCTTCTTCAGCGCGACGGCGATCGCTAATATCAATGCCCACTAAAACAGCAGCTTCACCTTGATCATATTTTTTAGCAACCATTAAAAAAGTATTTTCCTGGTCGCCATTTTTGATCATAAACTCCGCCGTAGATTTATCTAAATCACTCTTAAAAAAATTAATTAAATAACTCATAAACTCATAATGAGATTTCGGGCCGCCAACAAGTTTATTAATAAAATCTTCCGGAGTTAAATTAACCTGATCAGCCAAGTGTTTATTAACTCCTAAATAACGCAAATCAGAACTAATCCAAGAAATAGAAGCAGGTACCGCATCTAAAACCACTTCTAACTGTTCCTTGGCCTTTTGTAAAGCAGCCATAGTTTGTTCATGTTTAACAATTTCCTGCTGTAATTGGCTATTTTTAAGTTCTAATTCAGCGGTTCTTTTTTGAACCCTAATTTCTAATTCTTGATTGAGATTTTCCAAATTTGTTTGAGCTTCTCGACGTTGCAAAACTAAAGAAATTGCTCCTACGATTGATTCTAAAAGTGTGATTTCCGAATTTTCCCATAATCGTTGTTTACCCCCATATTCTAAACCAAGAAAACCCCAAAAATTGCCATTAACAATTAACGGTAACAAGAGAATTTTATCAATATTTTGATCCCGAAAAAATAGACGTTCAGATGGAGGTAATTGTTTAACTTCTTCCGCCAAAAAATTCCCCTGACCTAAAATTTTTAACCAACGAGGAAAACTCCGCTCATAATCCAAAATTTCTTTTTGAGCCAAGTCAGAATTCAGTGCCGAATTATGACAAACATATTTTTGAGTAGCTAAAAGTCCTTTTTCTGAATCAAAATAGTTTTGATATAAATAAACCCTTGTCGCTTGTGAACATTGACCAATAATTTCTAAAACTTTAGTAAAAACAGTTTCGGGATGTTCAAAAGATAACAAATAACTTTGAATTTGCACTAAACCTGCCAAATAACGTTCTCGTTTTTCTAAAATATAACGGCGGATATTTTTGAGAACTTCCAAAGTATATTTAAAATAAAGGGGTTTTTGCACCAGTGGTAAAACCCCTTCTAGTTGACAGTGTTTTTGTCTCTCCTTTAAATCAGCGTTTTCGGCTTCGAGATCAGAAACCTTATCCTGTAAGATTTTAATAGTTTGGTAAAACTGATTACTGTCCATAAAAGAATTTAGAGTCCAGATTTGACCCCCGTCAAGTGATTAAATCTCGCATTTACCTTCAGGATAGCGAATTTAGGCCAATTATTACCAGATACCAACAACAAAAAAACTTGAATGTCCCACCTGAGTCCCTCAATGGCCAGATTTTAAAACAATTTAGATTTATATTTTTAACAACCCTGATCTTGTTATATAATAAAATGTTTGGGGCAAATAATATTATTTATAGGAGATTACTATATGGCTCGATATCGCGGTCCACGTTTACGGGTTGTTCGTCGTTTAGGAGAGTTACCCGGTTTAACTCGTAAAAATGCCCGACGCAGTTATCCACCCGGACAACATGGACAAAACCGTAGAAAGCGCTCTGAATATGCCATTCGTCTAGAAGAAAAGCAAAAACTCCGCTTTAACTATGGTGTCAGTGAAAAACAACTAATCACCTATATGCGTAAAGCTCGTCGAGCCGCTGGTTCTACTGGTCAAGTCTTGTTACAACTGTTAGAAATGCGCTTAGATAACACCGTTTTCCGTTTAGGAATAGCCGGTACTATCCCCGGAGCACGTCAGTTGGTTAACCATGGCCATGTCACCGTTAATGGCAAAGTCTTAGACATTCCTAGTTATCAGTGTAAACCCGGCGATGTCATTGCCATTAGAAACAGTGAGCGGTCCAAAGCTTTAGTTCAACGTAACATGGAATATCCTGGACTTGCTAATTTACCCAATCACTTGGAGTTTGATAAAAACACCATGACTGGTAAAGTTAACGGGTTAATTGAAAGAGAATGGATTGCTCTGAGTATCAATGAACTTCTGGTCGTTGAATACTACTCCAGAAAAGTGTAATCAAAAAGGCCAAAGACAGAAGGCAAAAAAGGCAAACAACTTATTTGTTTTAATTTTATACTTTTCTTCTGTCTTCACCTTTCTTCGGGTAATTTGTTTAAGCTAGTTGGAAAATTAGTAAAAAATCATTTATTTTACTAATTACTAATTACTTATTACTTCAAAAAATATTCCCACTAATTACTTAGGGTTTACGGAAAAAAGCTGAAAGCTATGTAGATCAAGACTTTTAAGTTGGTGGGACTTGAATTAAGTGCAAGGATGTCAACAAATAATAGTAAAAAACCTTACATTTACGGGGATTAATCAAGATTTTTGCTCGTCAAAAGACCCGGTCAAACTATCAACTATCAACTATCAACTCGCCCTCACCAGCCATTTATTCAGCAAACCCTAC
>JAABRE010000016.1 GCA_011391125.1 Synechococcales cyanobacterium S06 | reverse complement strand
TAATTTTTTTACTGATTGCTCAAAAGTAGCAACCCGTCTTCTGGACACACCAAAAACATTAAAAAAACCATCCCAAAATGATTTTGCTTCCGCATTTTCGGAGGTTTCCTGATCCCATTCTTGGGAAAATGTGAGCGATCGAGATTTAATTTCGTTCCAACTTAACGGCATAAATTTAAGTTAATATTAATAATTAATAATTGATAATTAATTATTTTACCATTAATCAAAAACTAATTTGGTAGCAAATTAAAGTTCCTTGTTGCGCTCTAGGACTATTCAATGAGCTAAAGGGCAATAAAAAACCGAGTTAATCAGCAAAAAGAGTTACAATAAAAACACACATCACGGAGGTTAAATTATGACCACTGTTTTAAATCTCAATCCCCTGACGACAACCTTGACGAGGGAGCAGTTTTATCTACTCTGTCAAAATAATCCTGATTTGCAATTAGAAAGAAATCCTCAAGGAGAATTAATTATCATGTCCCCAGTTGGTGGTGAAAGCGGCAAAAAAGAGTCTAGTTTAAATTTTCAAATTAGCTTGTGGAATTATCAAACTAATTCAGGCGTTGTGTTTAGTTCTTCTACAATGTTTAACTTACCTGGTGGAGGTTCGAGATCACCAGATGTTGCTTGGGTCAGCTTAGAAAAATGGGACAGTTTAACCCCAGAGGATAGAGAGAAATTCCTGCCAATTTGCCCTGATTTTGTCATCGAATTACGTTCCAAAACCGACCGTTTAAAACCTTTACAAGACAAAATGCAGGAATATTTAGCCTCTGGTTTGCTTTCAGGCTGGTTAATCAATCCCAAATCTCGACAGGTAGAAATTTATCGTCAAGGTCAGTCTGTAGAAATATTAGCCATGCCCACGGTTTTATCTGGAGAGGATGTCTTACCGGGGTTAACCGTCAATATTGATTATTAATAAATATTGTAAACTTTTGTGACAAATACTTGACAAAATTCAGTTAATGTGTTATGTGTAACATCCTATCGCCTACTCGTCGTCAAAGCACTCTCTGACGATTTCGATGGAGATAATTAAAACACATTAATCATAAACAGATTTGCGATGACCAACTTTAATAACTAAAATAAGCAAATTATCATCTAAAAACTGACAAATAATACGATAATCACCCACCCGATAACGCCATAATCCGCTCTACTAAACTTACCCAAACTTACTTAAAAGTCTGAAATTAGCTTCCTGCTTCACTTTAAGGGCGACGGCGCTACCTTAATCCACAGGCTTTAGGATTGGCCAGAGCTTGACCTACCTTGATTTTTTTTAAATTATAGGGCTTGGTTATCGCCTAAAGGCAATTTTAACTTTATTTATTCATTTTGTCAAGCTAAAATTTTAGTGTAGGGGCGCACTGCGGTGCGCCCTTACTAAGTTTTGGTAAAATTGGGTAGATTTTTGATTACTGTCGTTAGCCCTATTTGATTTTTAAGATGGTTGATAATCCGTTTTTGAGCAAGTCGATCAAGCTTTTTGAGTTCTTTTTCGGCTCTGGGATCAAATTTAATCTTCCAAACCAAGTTCTTGCTCCACTTCTTCTAATGTTAAATAACGATCAGGAGGATTAGATAAACGTTGATTCGCATCTTTAAGATCTTCAAAATCTTCTAAATAATTAATAATTGCTTCCTGTATTAACTCATCTTGTTTTCGCCCTACTTGTTGAGCAAGAACAAATAAACGATTTTCTAAATCTGGTGATAAATTAAGATTCATAAATCTTAAACATTTTTCATATATTATTTAAAGTAAATTCTAGCATTTATTAACCGAAAAAAACTCCGATCTTTTAAGGGCGATCGGAGTTTTAATTAATAATTAATTACGAATTACGCATCATAATAAAGTGCAAACTCATAGGGATGAGGACGTAAACGCATGGGATTAACCTCATTGTCTAATTTGTACTCGATCCAATTTTCGATGAAGTCAGTGCTGAAAACACCAGTATCAGTTAAGAAAGCGTGATCATTTTCTAAGGCTTCTAAAGCTGCTTCCAATGAACCGGGGGTAGAAGGAATTTTGCTCAACTCTTCGGGAGAGAGATCGTAAATATCAACATCTAAGGGTTCACCGGGGTCAATTTCATTTTTAATCCCGTCAATAGCTGCACAAAGCAACGCTGCAAAAGCGAGATAGGGGTTAGAAGTTGCGTCTGGACACCGGAACTCAAAACGTTTCGCTTTAGGATTACCACCAGAAAGGGGAATACGCACGGAAGCGGAGCGGTTTCCTTGGGAATAAGCTAAGTTAACAGGAGCTTCAAAACCGGGGACTAAACGCTTATAGGAGTTGGTGCTAGGGTTAGTTAAAGCTAACAAAGCGGGAGCGTGTTTTAAAACACCACCGATGGCATGGAGACCCATTTGGCTCATATTAGCGTATTTATCACCCCAGAATAAAGGTTTTCCTTCATTCCAGATCGATAAATGGGTGTGCATACCAGAACCATTATCATTAAACAAAGGTTTAGGCATGAAAGTCACGGTTTTGCCGTATTTTTTGGCCACGTTTTTGATCACATATTTGTAAGTCATCAAGGAGTCTGCCGATTTAACCAAAGTATCAAAACGAATACCTAACTCATTTTGACCACCGGTTGCAACTTCATGGTGATGTTTTTCGATGGGAACACCACATTCGGCCATAGTCAGCAACATTTCAGTTCTAATATCCTGCGCGGTGTCAGTGGGAGCTACGGGGAAATAACCCTGTTTATAACCCGGTTTATAGCCCAAATTACCGCCTGCTTCTTGTCGGCCTGAGTTCCAACGACCTTCCACACTGTCAAGGTAATAATAACCGGAATTTTCGGTTTGATCGAAGCGAACATCATCAAAAAGGAAAAATTCCGCTTCCGGACCAAAATAAGCGGTATCACCTAGACCAGTGGATTTTAAGTAATCAAGGGCCTTTTGAGCGATGACGCGAGGATCACGATTGTACCATTCTCCAGTACGAGGCTCTTTAATGCTACAGATCATGCTGAGGGTTTTTTCCTTGTAGAAAGGATCGATCCAAGCTGTATCAGGATCGGGAACCATGCACATATCTGACTCATTGATCGCTTTCCAACCGCGAATACTCGAACCATCAAAGGGCACACCCTCGATAAAGGAGTTTTCGCTAATCTCTTCATGGAAAAATGAACAGTGTTGCCAAATACCGGGCATATCAATAAATTTTAAGTCGATGATTTTAATATTTTCATCTTTAATCATCTTTAATATGTCTTGAGGGGTGGCCATTTATTACTCCTGAATTAATTTTTAGTCTCGAATTATCCTAGATAGATAGGTAATATCCTTTTGTATTCAGAGTTACAATTTCTTTGAATAGCTAAGTTTTACTCTATTTCTCCTAGTTAGGCATTGATTATAATGGAGATTTGGCAATATTAAATAAAATTTTGACTTATTTTAAGGTTTTCTTGACCTAACTTAACAGATCGGCTTAACAACGTTAAGAAATGTATCAATAATCCTTGCTAAGTTAAGGTGCTTAATATTTGTGCGACCATGTGGGATTATAAATATTATAAATAAACTAGGCTTGAGCTTAAGCCGCTGATAAACAAATTGCTGTTGGAGACACCTTTAATGAGAGACGCTATCACCAATTTAATTAATAACTACGATATTACAGGTCGTTATTTAGATCGTAATGCTTTTGATGCCCTCAAATCCTATTACGAATCCGGTACAGCCCGCCTCCAAGCGGCCGCTGTCATCAATGCTAATTCCGCTAATATCGTCCGGGAAGCTGGTGCACAATTATTTGCCGAAGTTCCCGAATTAATCCGTGCTGGTGGTAACGCCTACACTACTCGCCGTTTTTCCGCTTGTCTGCGGGATATGGACTATTATCTCCGTTATGCTAGTTATGCTTTGGTTGCGGCAGATACCAATGTTTTAGATGAACGAGTTTTACAGGGTTTGCGGGAAACATACAACTCCTTGGGTGTACCCATTGGACCCACTGTGCGCGGTGTGCAAATTATGAAAGACATGGTTAAAGCTAAGGTGGCTGAAGCTGGAGTTGACAATACTTCCTTTGTTGATGCACCCTTTGACCACATTACCCGTGAATTGAGCGATATTTCTGTTTAATTCTCTCTTTTTTTAATTCCTTACCCCGACCTATTTTTGAGGTCGGGTTTTTCGTTTTTTTGGTTAACTTAAACAAATTTTGGCCTTTTCATGAGCTGTTTTTAATCTTTAAAGTAGATAATTTAAAATGCTCATTCTCTTTCTTGGATTATTACCCCAAAATTGGGCGACCAAGAAAATTGGGTTATTGTTAATTGTTATTTGATTTGACATGGTTTTATCTGAGCGCCAACATAATTTAACTCTCAATTCCACTTTAAAAGATTTACCATCATCAAATTTTACAGTTGAGATTAACCGATTGGGTAAAGAAATCGTTGAAAATTTTAGCGAAAATCCAGACTTACCCGGAGTTATCCTCATTAATAATCATCAGTTGATCGGTATTATTTCACGAGCTAAATTTTTTGAATGCCTTTCTCGTCCTTATGGAGCAGATTTATATCTTAATCGTCCTATTGGTATTCTTTGGCAAGAATTAAAAAAATTTATTCCTCTTCAAGAAAAAAATACTTTTTTTGATCATTTACTTTATTTACCAGCTGATTATACCATTCATCAAGCCGTCGAAATTGCTCTTAAACGTCCTGCAAATTTAGCTTATGAACCTATTATTATCGATTTTGGTAAACAGCAATTAAAATTATTAAGTATTAATATATTATTAGTTACCTATTCTCAGTTATTTAATCTGGCAACTTTAAAGTTACAAGAACAAGAATCTAAACTTAAACATCAAAATAAAATCTTAGTTAGCCTAGCTAAAAATAAAGATTTTAATCAAAAAAAATATCATCAAGCATTACAAAAGATCACGAAAACAGCTTCTCTTACTTTAGGAATTGAACGGGTAAGTATTTGGTTATTTGATAAGGAGAAAACTCAACTTAATTGTTTATATTTAGGAGAAAATCGGTCAAAAAAACACAATTTACAGTTAGATATAGAAAAATATCCGATTTATTTTCAAGCCTTAAAAACTGAAAAATCAGTGATTGTTCATAACGTTTATACTGACGAGAGAACTCAGGAATTAACTCTTTATTCTCAAGAAAATAAGGTCTTTTCCCTCTTGGATATACCCATTCGTTTAAGAGGAAAAATTGTCGGTGTTTTATGTTGTGAACAAACTAAAATACCACGGTTTTGGAATTTAGAAGAGCAAAATTTTGTTCATTCTTTGGCGGATTTAATTTCTTTAACTTTAGAAGTTAGACAACGCACATTGGCCGAAGATGCTTTATCCAGAAGTTATGCTCAATTAAAAGCACAACAGGAAGCAGCACCGGATGGTATTTTGATGTTTGATGAATTTGATCGTTTGGTTTCCTATAATCAAAAGTTTTTAGAATTGTGGGCTATTCCTTTAGAGATAATTAATTTATCTACTAAAGATGACATTCTTAATTATTTACAATTACACCTAGAAAATAACGAGTTTTTTACTGGTTTTTTTGACTTTCTTGAAAAAAATTATCCCCAGATTGGCCAACAGGAAATTATCCTAAAAACTGGTACGGTTTTATCTTGTTCCTGTAATCAGGTCACTTCTTCCACTGGTGATTGTTATGGTATAGTTTATTATTTTAAAGATGTAACTATACAAAAAAGAAAAGAAGAAATTTTAAGAATTAATGAAGCAAATTATCGGAATTTAGTTGAAACTTCTGCTTTTATTATTGTTTGTTGGACTCCGGAAAAAAGCCTTAAGTTTATTAATGATTATGCTTTAGAATTTTTTGGTTATAGTAAACAGAAACTGGCACAAAAATTAATTAATATTTTGCCACAAATTCAGCTTAATTCTGCGAATTATTCCTCGATAATTGAGCAAATTTGTGAGAATCCTAAATATAGAATGATTAATGAAGGAGAACATTTATGTGCTAATGGCAAAAAAGTTTGGATTACTTGGAATAGTAAACCTTTTATTAATGATCAAGGAGAATTAGCTGAAATTTTATCCGTAGGAGTCGATTCTACCGCTAGGAAAAAAGCTGAAAATGCTCTTTCTCAACAAAATGTACAATTACAACAAGAAATTGAACAACGTCAGAGAATTACAAAACGATTAGATTTTCAAAATTATATTTTGGAATTGATTGCTAAAGGTTCTTCTTTACAAAAAATTTTATTATCTTTAATTTCTTTCGTCGAACAAGAATTTACTCAAGTTTTTGGCTCAATTTTATTAATAAATAATGAGCAATTTACGGTTAATTTATCTCCGAGTTTACCCGATTCCTATAATGAGCAAATAAATCAACTTAACCTTGACTTATTACCAGCAATTACTTATGAGAATAAATCACTGATACTGGAAAATTTTTTAGAATTAATTAAACCTTTAGCTCATAAAGTTGGTTTAACACATTATTTATGTAAAGAAATATTTTCTTCCCAACATAAAATTTTAGGTCTTTTTCTGATCTATTTTCCCCACCATTATTCTTCTCTTTTAATCGATGATCAATTAATTGATAAAACCATTCATTTAGCCAGTGTTGCAATAGAACGTCATTATACTTCCACTGCCTTACAAAAAGCCAAGGAAACTGCCGAAAGTGCCAATCTAGCTAAAAGTCAATTTTTGGCTAGTATGAGTCACGAATTAAGAACTCCTTTAAATGCTATTTTGGGTTTTGCTCAAGTCATGAGTCGTGATCTTTCTTTAAAACCAGAACACCAAGAACATTTAAGTATTATTAATCGTAGTGGTGAACACTTATTAAATTTAATTAATGACGTTTTAGAAATGTCAAAAATTGAAGCTGGCCGCACTAAATTTACCCAAAATGATTTTGATTTATTTGCCCTTTTAAATAATCTTGAAAATATGTTTAAATTAAAAGCTAAATCGAAAAATATTGAACTTATTTTTCTGACCAATAATACGGTTCCCCACTATGTCCAAACTGATGAAAGCAAATTAAGACAAGTGTTAATTAATATTATTAGTAATGCCATTAAATTTACCAATCAAGGCCACGTAATTTTGCGAGTTAAGGCGATCGAAATAGCCGATCATTTGAATTATACCCATCAAATACATTTTGAAATAGAAGACACTGGCCCTGGTATTGATCCCGAAGATATTTCTTTATTATTTAAACCATTTGTACAAACAAAAATAGGGACACAATCTTCTCAAGGAACTGGTTTAGGTTTGGCCATTAGTCGTCAATTTACGGAAATGATGGGAGGTGAAATTTCTATTCAAAGTAAAGTTAATCAAGGTTCTATTTTTAGTTTTTATATTTATACTGCTCCTTGTCTTTCTATACCAACAGAAATGACGAATTATCAGAATAAAATTATGTATCTTGCACCCGATCAACCTGAATATCGTATTTTAGTAGTAGAAGATAATAATGAAAATAGACAACTTTTGATGAAAATACTATTAGATGTCGGTTTTTCGGTTCAGGAAGCTAGAAATGGAAAAGAAGCAATTGCGTTATGGAATCAATGGCAACCTCATTTAATTTGGATGGATCTAAAAATGCCCATTATGGATGGATTACAAGCAACAAAAAAAATTAGACATCAAGAAAAAAAACATCAGAAAAAGAAACAGAATCAGGAACTAAAAACAATTATTATTGCTCTTACTGCTAGTGCTTTTGAAGAACAAAAATCAGAAGTTTTAGCTCTAGGTTGTGACGATTTTGTTCGTAAACCTTTTCGCACTGAAGTATTACTTAATAAAATTAAAGAATATTTAGATATCGAATATATTTACGAAGACTTAATTAGTCATCCTCCGGCTACTCCTGAGTTAGATTATCAACATAATCCCTCTAAAATTAAACAAACTTTAAGTAACTTTTCCTCAGAATGGATTAAACAATTACAACTGGCAGCTTTACAATGTAGCGCTGATGAAATTACCCCGATTCTCTCAGAAATTCCCGAAGAATATTCTGAATTAAAACAGTATTTAAGTTATTTAACTAACAATTTTTCCTTTGATATTATTGTCGAACTAACCGCCGGATATTCTCACTAAATAAATATGAATACAACTCAAAATAACACTCATAATGGCGATATTTTTTTGGTAGATGATAATCCCGATAATTTGCGATTATTGTCTAAATTATTGATAGATAATAACTATAAAATTAGAACAGCTTTAAATGGAAAAATGGCAATTATGTCAGCCACAGCCCTGCCTCCAGATTTAATTTTATTGGATATAAATATGCCCGATTTTAATGGTTATCAAGTATGTGAAAAATTAAAACAAGACCAGAAAACAGCAGCCATTCCCATTATTTTTATTAGTGCTTTAGATGATGTTTTAGATAAGGTAAAAGGTTTTCAAGTTGGTGGTGTCGATTATATTACTAAACCTTTTCAAGCAGAAGAAGTTTTGATGAGGATCAAAACCCATTTAACCTTAAGAAAATTACAGCAAAAAATTCAGGATAAAAATGAACAGTTACAACGGGAAATTTTATACCGAAAAGAAATAGAAAAAGCCTTAAAAATGGAAAAAAATAAGACAGAAATACTACTGTTTAATATTCTACCCAAAAAAATTGCCCATAAACTGAAAAATAGTCACAATTCCATCGCCGAAAATTTTGAAGAAGTTACTATTATTTTTGCCGATTTAGTTAATTTTACTTCTTATTCATCGAATATTGAACCAAAGGATTTGATCAGTTTACTGAACCAAATTTTTTCCACTTTTGATAAAATAGCTGAATACCATGGAATTGAAAAAATTAAAACTATTGGTGACGCTTATATGGGAGTAGCAGGATTACCAAATTTAAAAGACAATCATGGAGAAATGGTGGCTAATTTTGCTTTAGATATACAGAAAAGTATTAGTAATTTTAAACGCAATGAAAACCAATCTTTTCAATTAAGAATTGGTATTAATACCGGTTCAGTAATTGCCGGAGTAATTGGGATGAAAAAATTTAGTTATGACCTCTGGGGTGATTCCGTAAATGTCGCTTCCCGAATGGAATCCTCTGGAGAAGCCGGCAAAATTCAAGTCAGTGAAACCACTTTTGAAAAATTAAAACATCAATATATTTTTGAAAAAAGGGGTAATATATCCATTAAAGGTAAAGGAGAAATGACTACTTATTGGTTACTTGATAAATTATAATTAGGCTCTTCAGAATTTAGAGAAATTATCTTATTTTTTAAACTTAAAAAATAACTCAAAAAATATCTGAAAATTAGCTAAATTTAGTCCAGTAAACCTCATAATTTTGCTGGCGATCGCCTCTATTTTTGTTCCCAATTTTATAGTGATTCCAATTAAGATTAAAACAGTTGAAAAATAGGTTCGTAGTTGCGCTTTAGCGCTTCTTAGGACTAAAGTCCAACAACAAACTAAAAACTTTTGTTTAATTTTTATTTGGAATTACTATAAGCTTCACCAGCCCAAAAATCCTTAGCCATTATTATAGAAATCTTCACTGCTGCTCTAATTTATTCTGCTCTTATAAACCACAAAATTGGCTATTAAATTGATATAATAGACAAAATACTCCATTTTAGATTCCATCATCCACAAACTACGACAATTTCAGGTCAAAAAACGGGCGTTGCATAACTCTAAGATGAAATTGTAGGGGCAGGGTAGGCACAAGACCTACCCCTACGTGGTTGCCCCCGAAACCCTGATCGGGTAGGGACAAGCCCTACCCCTACATTGAGAATAAATATCAAATCATCTCACAACTATGCAACGCCAAAAAACGAGGATAACAATAATGTTTCCCTCAACCATAAACCGCTCCTTTTTTTGACGTTTTAAGCTAACAAAATTTTGTTCTCAAACTGATAAAATTAAAGAGTTAGTGTGAAAAGAAAATATTTGATTAAACTATCCATTTTTGAAAAGGATTAAAGATAAATTTTGGTTAAATTAGTCATCCTGAGAATCGGAGAAGGGAATTTTGAGACAGGATTCCCTGTATGTCTCAGAATAGCTCAAGCACAAGCCAAACAATTTTCCTCAGAAACTGAGGGAAAACTTGCTCCTGCTCCGAAATTATACCAACTTTTCACTCGTTGGCAGTCCAGTTATCGTAATTTAGCCCCAACTTTACGTTTAGGAGCTCCTCAATCTCAAATTACCAATATTTCAGTTACCCAATGTCGAGAATTTGCTGATGAATTAAAACAAGAAATTAATCAGTGGTTGACTTCGGCTGACAAAGACTTTCAAAAAATTCTTTTCGATTTATTTCAAAACTTAAATAAAACCGATGAAATCCAGCTTATTATTCAAACGGATGACTGGAAATTATGGCAATTACCTTGGTCTTTATGGACTTTTTTTGAAAGTTATCCCTTAGCCGAAATTGCCTTAAGTAGATTAAATTTTTCTACCCCCATCAACCCGAAAAAAAAAGTGCCGAATTTACCCGTTAAAATCTTAGCAATTTTAGGTGATAGTACCAATATTGATGTGACAAAAGATCGTCAATATTTAACTAAAATTCCTCAAGTAAATATCGCTTTTTTAGAAGAGCCAAAAAGAAAAGAATTTGAGATATTATGGGAGAAAGATTGGCAAATTCTTTTTTTTGCTGGACATAGTTATACTGAAAATAATGGAAAAACAGGGGTAATATTTATTAATCCCAAGGAAACCCTAAATATTAACCAATTAAGAAATACTTTAACAAAGGCGATCTCCAACGGTTTAAAACTGGCCATATTTAACTCCTGTGATGGCTTAGGATTAGCCTACAATTTAGCCGAATTAAATATACCGAATATTATCGTCATGCGCGAACCAGTGCCAGACTTAGTAGCACAGGAATTTTTAAAACACTTTTTAAGCTTATATTCTCGTGGACAAAGTTTATATAATTCCGTCAAAGAAGCCAAAGCTAAACTACAAGAATTATCCCATTTAGAAGATGAAGCACCAGGAGTAACTTTACTACCCGTAATTTATCAAAATTTAGGCGTATTACCCCCAAGTTGGCAAGATTTAATTCGGCAAAATTCCACCACTACCCAATTAAATTTCCAAAATGAACCACCAAAAAAACCGCCCGAAAAAAACTCACCATTTAACATTATAATTAGTGTCTTAATTCTTGTTGCTTTAATATCCCTTGTTTTGGGGAAAAATATTAGTCAGCCTAAACCGACACGAAAACCCTACCAAGGATTGTGTGAGTGCCCTTATGATTTTGACAAAGCGGGGGGCGTTTGTGGGAAGAAATCAGCATACCATCGCCCCGGAGGAAATCAACCGATGTGCTACATCAATGACTTGTAATAATTAATAATTAATTATTAATTATTAACAATTAATAAGTGATAACTGATAACTGTAAAATAGAAAACAGTCAATTAGTGAAAAGATAGAAAAACCACCGTGACAGAAGCAAAAAGTTACAAAGATACCGTCAGTTTGCCTCAGACTGATTTTTCAATGCGTGCAAATGCCGTTAATCGTGAGCCGGAAATTCAACAATTTTGGCAAGACAACCAAATTTACGAAAACCAGTCACAAAAACCGACTAAAGATACATTTATTTTGCATGATGGTCCTCCTTATGCCAACGGTGCACTGCACATGGGGCACGCATTAAACAAAATTCTTAAGGATATTATTAACAAGTATAAATTATTACAAGGCTATCAGGTGCGTTATGTGCCGGGATGGGATTGTCATGGTTTGCCGATTGAATTAAAAGTATTGCAAAGCATGAAGCAAAAAGAAAGGGAAGGTTTAACCCCTCTCAAATTGCGTCACAAAGCACGAGATTTTGCCCTTAAAACGCAAAAAGAGCAGGCTGAAGGTTTTAAACGGTTCGGAGTCTGGGGAAACTGGTCTGAACCCTATTTAACCCTGACACCGGATTATGAAGCGGCGCAAATTGAAGTATTCGGTAAAATGGCGCTCAAAGGGTATATTTACCGTGGTTTAAAACCGGTGCATTGGAGTCCATCTTCACAAACAGCCTTAGCTGAAGCCGAATTAGAGTATCCCGAAGGGCACACTTCTAGGAGTATTTATGTGGCATTTCCTGTTAGTAAAGTTAGTGAAAATGCGAGGGAACTTTTAACGCCATTTTTGCCAAATTTAGCTGTGGCAATTTGGACAACAACCCCTTGGACTTTACCCGGAAATTTAGCGGTTGCCGTTAATCCTGACCTTAAATATGTAGTAGTTGAGACATCTCCAGCTGACTCCCCCCTTAATACGGGGGATTGGGGGGGATCAAAATACCTCATTGTTGCCCAAGATTTAGTCGATAAACTGATAGAAACTTTTGGCTTTCAATTAACTATTAAAGCCCATATTTTAGGCAAAGATTTAGAACATTGCACCTATCATCACCCATTATTTGATCGGGAAAGTCCCGTGGTAATTGGCGGAGATTACATCACCACCGAATCTGGTACGGGGTTGGTGCATACAGCACCGGGACATGGTCAAGAAGATTACATCGTCGGGCAGAAATATGGTCTTCCCATTCTCTCTCCTGTGGATGCTTACGGGAATATGACCGAGGAAGCGGGCGAATTTGCGGGTTTAAATGTGCTAAAAGACGCAAATGAAGCGATTATTAAGAAATTAAGCGAAAAACAGGCTTTATTGAAAGAAGAAGCTTACCAACATAAGTACCCCTACGATTGGCGGACAAAAAAACCTACGATTTTTCGGGCGACTGAACAATGGTTCGCTTCCGTTGAAGGTTTCAGGGACGCAGCTTTGGCAGCGATTAAAACCGTCAACTGGATTCCCTCCCAAGGTGAAAACCGCATTACACCAATGGTTGCAGACCGTTCCGACTGGTGTATTTCTCGTCAAAGAAACTGGGGTGTGCCGATTCCCGTGTTTTATGATGAAGAAAACGGTGAGGCTTTGTTAACGGAAGAAAGCATCAATTATGTCAAGAATATTATCGCTGAAAAAGGCTCAGATGCTTGGTGGGAGTTATCTGTAGCGGAATTGTTGCCTGAAACATACCGCAATAATGGCCGCACCTATCGCAAAGGTACGGATACTATGGACGTATGGTTCGACTCCGGTTCATCTTGGGCTGCGGTTGCTAATCAACGAAAGGAATTGAAATATCCAGCGGATATGTACTTAGAAGGCTCAGATCAACATCGTGGTTGGTTTCAATCAAGTTTATTGACAAGTGTGGCAAGTAATGGGATTGCTCCCTATAAAACGGTATTGACCCACGGTTTTGTATTAGATGAAAATGGCCGCAAAATGAGTAAATCCTTGGGAAATGTGGTCGATCCTGCTATTATTATTAACGGCGGAAATAATCAGAAAAAAGAACCTCCTTATGGTGCTGATGTTTTAAGGTTGTGGGTTTCTTCTGTGGATTATACGACTGATGTACCCATTGGTCAAAATATGCTCAAACAGTTGTCTGATGTTTACCGCAAGATCAGAAATACTGCCCGCTTTTTGCTGGGTAATTTAGCTGATTTTGATCCTACTAAAGATGCTGTGAAATATGAGGATTTGCCGGAGTTGGATCAGTATATGTTACACCGGATTACTGAAGTTTTTACTGATGTAACTGATGCTTTTGAAAATTATCAATTTTTCCGTTTCTTCCAGACTATTCAGAATTTTTGTGTCGTAGATTTGTCTAATTTCTATCTGGATATTGCCAAAGATCGGTTATATATTTCTCATTCTGATGCTCTCCGTCGTCGTAGTTGTCAGACAGTTTTAGCTGTTGCTTTAGAAAACTTGGCGAAGGCGATCGCCCCGGTTTTATGCCATTTAGCGGAAGATATTTGGCAATTTATCCCCTATCAAACTAACTATAAATCGGTCTTTGAAGCAGGTTGGGTAATCATTAAAGAGGACTGGAAAAAGCCAGAATTAGTGACATTTTGGCATCAAATTAGAGCAATTAGAAATGAAGTTAATAAGGTCATGGAATTGGCTCGCAATCAAAAAATGATTGGCTCATCTTTGGATAGTAAGGTGTTACTTTATCTGGGAGATAATGAACTTAAAAAACAGTTAACTGCTTTTAATGTTACTGATAGTTTAACGGGAAATCGTGTGGATGAATTGCGTTATTTCTTCTTAACTTCTCAGGTGGAATTAGTTGAGAATGAGGAGTTAATTACTCAATTAGAATATCATGGAAAGTCAGAATTAGTAACAGTTGGAATCCAAAAAGCTGATGGTGAAAAGTGCGATCGCTGCTGGAATTATTCCACTAAAGTTGGTACATTTACCGATGATCCTACCATTTGCGATCGCTGTAATTCAGCTTTAGTTGGGGAATTTTAAATTTTTAGGTTAAAATGGAGAAATGAACTAAGATAAAAGTAGTAAAAATTTCTCCATTTTTTCTATTTTATTCTTTAAAAATTAGCAATGACATCAAAAGATAAAAATCAAAATAAAGATAATTCTTTTCCTTGTAAAAGATGTGAATATATGGGAGAATTTTTCTCTTCTAATCATAATAATCCCTTAAAAGTATGTGCTTATAAATGTAAAGGTTATAATGCATTAGCTACTTTTCCTTGGGATAAAAATAAACCTTGTCCTTCGTCTTTTGATGGTAATTTTCCAAGTCGTTAAAATTTATAATTATAGGAGAATATAAAATGTCTAATTTAGAAAAAGGCCTACTTGCTTTTGAACAACAAAATTACTCTGAAACCTTAATCTTACTAAAACCTTTAGCAGAAAATGGTCATTCAGAAGCACAATGTATTTTAGGTAATATTTATCATTTAGGATTAGGAGTTGAACCAAATATTAAAGAAGCGATAAAATGGTATCATAAATCAGCAAAACAAGGTTATTTAATTGCTCAAAATAACTTAAATACAATTTATTTAATGGAAAAAATAAATGCAGAAGTTTTATTAACAGGTAATTTTTAATAATATTTTTGGGGAGGGAATTTCTCACTTTTTAATGAGGAAAAACTTCCCTTAAAGATATTTAATTAAAATAGATGGTAGTAAAATCCTTCTTTATTACGCAGAAATAAAAATAATTAAAGGAGAAAATTTTTATCATGTTATCCCCAGAACTAAACCTCGAAAAACAAATTAATCAATGGGATTTTTTAGAATTATGGATTGATCCAATTGTGTTTCCACCGACTATATTAATGGTAGTTAAAATAGAAAATAATCAATTTAATATCTATGATATAGCCCAGAATAATCAAGTAATTTTTTCCAGTTCTAATTATGAGGAGGTTCATTCATGGTTAACAGAAGATGAATACGAAAAAGTAGATGGTAGATTATGGGCTGAAGAATATATCTAAAAAAGGCGATCACTTACTTATTGTATTATTGAGTAAATTTTAAGTTAAACTTTAGGGTGGGCAATGTTAAAGAGAATAAACTACTAAATTGTAATAAATATTGCCCACCCTACTTTTAGAGGTAAATATTAAAATGACTCTTAATTATAGTATTATCATTCAATGGTCAGAAGAAGATGAATGTTTTGTGGTAACATTACCAGAATTTACCGAAGTTACCCAACCTGTAACTCACGGAGATACTTATGAAGAAGCTGCGAAAAATGCTCAAGAAATGCTAGAAATATTAATTAATATTTATCAAGAAGATCAAAAAGAATTACCAAAACCCTTTAATTATGGTCAACAATTTTTAGTAGCTTAAATTAAGATTAGGAGTTTTAAATTTATGACAATTACAGAAACTAAAATAATCACAGATACTTGGATATATTTAACCTGGTCAGAGTATCTAAACTTAACAGAAAAACCAGAATATAATAAAGCTAAATTTTATTATTATCAAGGAAAAGGAAAAATAGAAATGTCACCATTAGGAAATTATCATTCAAGAGATCACTATCTCATTACTTTTGCACTTAATTTATTTGCTACCTTCAATAAAATTGCTCTTGATGGTCACGATAATTGTACTTATAGAAAGGGAAAATCTCAAGAAGCTCAACCAGATTTGTCCTTTTATATTGGGGATAATGCTGATAGTATTCCCTACTCAATTAATATGATTAATTTAGAGGAATATCCTGCTCCAAATTTAGTAATAGAAGTTGCGAATAGCAGTTTAGGAGATGATTTAGGAAATAAAAGGCTTTTGTATGAAGATTTAGGAGTACAAGAATATTGGGTAATTGATGTTAATAAACCTGAAATAATTGCCTTTAAAATGGAAAATAATGGTAGTTATCGAATCACCGAATCCCAATTGTTAACCCGATTAAAAATTAGCGTGTTAAACGAAGCCTTAAAAATGAGTCGTGAAACTAATCATACAGAAGTCAGTTTCCGGCTATTTGAACAATTTAAAAACTGAGGTTTAATTTCCCCTTATTCCTCCTTAAGAAAGGGGAAAATTATAGCATTTTCTGATTAACTGTTATATACCTTCACCCCCTTCCCCCCTCATCCCAAAGGGAGGGGAAAAAAGAGGAAAAATATCAAATGAAAATGCTATATATAGCATTTTCAGATTAAATGAGATACAACCCCTCACCCCCCTACCCCCCTCATCCCAAAGGGAGAGGGGGGAAAAGAGTCCTCATAAATTTGGGAAGTGCTATATTAAATTAATTACTAACAAAAATCATGGTTAAATCTAACTCAAAAAATCGCCAAAATAAGTCAGATACTCAAGTAGAAAAACCGACTTTAAGTATCAAAGAAAAATTAGCAGAAAAACGAAGAATTAAAGAATCCAGAATCAAATTAATCACGACAATTAGCGTTTGTTTGTTATTTGCATTAGCAATTGGTTTACCCATCGCACTGTTACTTAATCCTAAAATTGGTGTGGCAATTGGTGTGGGAATACCGGCCTTTATTGTCTCATTTGCTTATCCCCGTTTAGCGCTGTGGTTTTTCCTATTTTATATGCCCTTTAGTGGTACAGTAACTTACTGGATAGGTGGCGGAAATGCTTTATTTCAATTATCAAAAGATGTTTTCTACATTCCAGCAGTTATTGCCTTAACTATTCAGTGTATAAAAAAACAAAAACCTATTTTAGTACAAAAAAAATTAATGCCAACCTTCTTTATTTTAATAGTAGTTAGTATTATTGTTTTATTAGTAGTAAATGGTTTAAATGAATTTTTACCTTATTGTAAAGATATACCAGAAAGTCAAAGATTTATTTTAAGGGGTTATGGTGATGCGGTGAGTGTTCCTTGTAAAGACGGACAACCTTTTTTACAAGGCCTGTTAGGATTAAAAGTTTTTATTGGTTATATACCCTTAATTTTTTGTGCTTATTACTTAATTGAAGATCGAAAACAATTGTTATTTTTAGGGCGAACTTTTGTCGTTATTGCGATTATTTGTTGTCTCTTAGGTTTAGTGCAATATTGGTTACTTGATACGGGGAGATGTCAAGGTACTCGGGATAAGGTTGCTGACGCGCTTTTTAAAGCGACTTTGGAGGCCAAATGTTTAGTAGGAGGATCACTGCTTTTTAGTCCATCTCAAGGGGTAATTCGCTTACCTGGTACCTTTGTTTCACCTTGGCACTGGGCTTGGTTTTTAATAGCAAATGCAGCATTGACATTTACGACAGCATTCAGTGATTCTTCTTGGTTTTGGCGTTTTAGTGGTTTAGTGGGGATGGCTTTAGTAATGTTAAATGCCATCATTTGTGGTCAAAGAATTGCCCTAGCTTTAGTGCCAATAGTGATTGTTATTCTATTAGTTTTAACAGGACAAATAACGAACTTAAAACGCTTTTTACCCATTGCGATAGGACTAGGTTTACTGATAGGAATTGCGGTAATTAAGAACCCAGATATTGTGCAAGAACGGGTTAATAGTTTAATTGGACGATGGGAAGTTGCCTCTCCGACTGCTTTTATTGAAGAGCAGTTTAAATGGTCACTTAAAGCGACTAAAAGTATTTTAGGTAACGGTTTAGGAACGGCTACCAATTCAGCGCGAGTATTTGGAGGTACAGCTTTACTCGAGACTTTTCATCCTAAATTAATTTATGAAGTTGGCCTTGTTGGTTTAGGAGCTTTTATGATCTTTGTCACCCATTTAGTGATAGTTGCTTTAGGGGATTATTTATCCTTAAAAGATAAAACTTTGCGCAGTTTTGCCTCCTCTTTTTGGGTATTTATTTTGATTATTAGTTATTTTCCCTATTGGTATCCTTTGGACACTGATCCAGTCTCTGTGTATTATTGGTTATTAGCCGGAGTAATTTTCAAATTACCAGTGATTGAAAGGGAGGAAAATAAAAAATTAAAACAAGAAAATGAAGGTAAAACCACGAATAAAAAAAGATTTTCGCGCCGAAAAACAGTTACACTAGAGGAACAAACTTAACTTAATTGTTATTATGAATAATCCCTTAATTTCCGTAATTATTCCCACTTATCAACGAGAAGAACCACTAAAAGACAGCTTAGAAGATGTCTTAAAACAAGATTATCCTAACTTGGAAATCATCGTAATTGATCAAACTTTAGAACATACAGAAAGCATCAAAAATTACTTAGAACAATTAGAAAAAACCGGTAAAATAAACTGGTTTAAAGTAAATTGGGCTAGTCTTCCGGGAGCGAGAAATTATGGGGTAAGACGGGCTAAAGGCGAAATCATCTTATTCATTGATGATGATGTACAATTACCAGCCGGATACTTACAAAATCATGCTAATAATTATAATAATCCCGAAATTGGAGCAGTGGCCGGACGAGTTTTTGATCGCATGAAACTATCAGATTCTCAAAGAGAATATCAAGGGGAATATACCATCGAATATTTACCACCGGAAGCCATGGACCCTGGTATAGCATGGTATTATATCGACTTAGTACATACCATTAAACCTCAGCAAGTAATTTCAGTGAGGGGTTGTAATATGTCATTTCGTCAAGAAATATTTACTAAATATAATATCTGGTTTGATGAAAGATTTAGAGGTAGTGCAGTAAGGGAAGAATCAGATTTTTGCTTAAGATTGAGAAGTACACCCTATAAAATTTGGTATGATCCAGAAGCTCATTTAATTCACTTAGGAGAAGAAACCGGAGGGTGTCACGACATTAACACAAAATCCCTCAAATATCAATTAACATTTTATCATAATCACTTTTTAATGGCCTTAAAAAACCTTACCTTGACACAACAAATAAGACTATATGGAAAATTATTTGATTGTCATGTTTTAGGTAATCCACCTTGTAATAAAAGTGGTTCACCGATTAAAATATTTGTGCGAGGATGTTTTTATCTTTTAGGATTTTTAGATGCTACAATTACCATGATTAAATCATTAGGTAATAATGGACAAATATATACAAAATTAGATTAAAAACCATGAGAATATTAGTAGTAAGTCATACCTATATCGTCGAATTAAATCGGGAAAAACTGAGGGAATTGGCCAAATTAGATGAGAAGATTCAGGTAACAATTATTGTGCCGAAAATTTGGCAACCCGGAGGAATACAAAACAAAATTATTGAAAGTAAGCCTTTTAAAGAAGGTAATTTTCGAGTAATTCCCGTCGATAATTTCAGTAAAAATAATCAGGGATTATTAACATTTAATTACCAAATATTAGAGATAATTAAAAACTTTAAACCTGATATTATCCAAGTCGAACAAGGAGTTAAATCCCTAGCTTATGCTCAATTAATTACCATTAACAAACTGCTAAATTTAAAAGCAAAAAACGTCTTTTTCACTTGGTGGAATTTACCCTATCAAAACAAATTTCCGGTTAATTGGTTAGAAAAATATAACCTAAATAACACCGATGGATTAATCGCAGGAAATCAAGACGGATTAGATATTTTAAAGGAGCATGGTTATAAAAAAGAAGCCATAATCTTACCCCAATTAGGAGTAGATGAAACCCTTTTTTATCCGCAAAAACAGCCAGAATTAGCTGCCAAGTTCGGGATAAATTCTGGTAATTTCGTGGTGGGATTTGTGGGAAGATTTGTGCCAGAAAAAGGCATATTAACCCTGCTAAAAGCCTTAACTAATCTAAAAGAATTACCTTGGAAATTACTCCTATTAGGAAGAGGAGAATTAGAACCAGAAATCAGAAAAATAGCGTCAGAAAACAGCCTAGAAAACAGAATAATCATGGTAGAAAGTGTACCACATCAAGAAGTAGCCCAATATATTAACTTAATGGATACATTAGTATTGCCATCTGAAACAACCTATAAATTTAAAACCCTAACTTCAGTAGGATGGAAAGAGCAATTTGGTCATGTCTTAATAGAAGCAATGGCCTGTAAAATAGCAGTAATAGGGTCAGATTCCGGTGAAATTCCCCACGTAATAGGAGACACAGGATTAATTTTCCCTGAAAGTAATATTTCCGCCCTAGAAAAGAGTTTAACTCAACTAATAAAACAACCAAAATTAAGAGAAAACCTAGGACAATTAGGCTATGAAAAGTGCCTAAAAGAATACACAAATAAAGCATTAGCATTGCAACAACTTAAATTTTATCAACAGTTATAACGTAATATAAAAAATCATGTCAAACCAAAAATATTCAGAAAAAAAGCGACTAGAATGGATTGATCAAAGCAAAGGACTTGCTATATTAGGAGTGGTAATTTTCCATTTTTTTCAAAACTTTCCTAGTCAACTTAATTTAGTTCATCTTTTAAATAGAAATGGTGCAAAAATTGGTTATGCAGCCGTAGATATATTTTTCATGATTAGTGGATTTAACATCGGTTATTCTTTAGCACAAAAAGCAAATGATTATGGTGAATTATCTTGGTTTATGTGGTTAAAGAAAAGACTATTTAGATTATATCCAAATTATTGGTTAGCCTTTTTATTAACCATAGTTTTATATCTCTTATTTTCTTACCCAATCAAGATTAATTCAGTCCCTGATTTGCTAAGTTTAATATCAGGTATTACCTCTTATAAAAATTTTAAACTAATCAATCCTGGATTTTGGTTTTTTTCTGTATTTGTTCAGTTTATGATACTTACTCCCCTACTATTTAAAACCAGTAAATATAAACCCTTGATAATTTTATGGGTAGGTATTATAGGAGGAATATTAAATAAAATTATCGGCTTATTACTAATTAATAATCCAAATCTATTTTATGTATTATTACAAAATAACTTATTTTCTAGTTACGTTTTCCAATTTTGTTTAGGAATTTATTGGGGATATATATATTTCGAGTATAAAAAATTCAGAAAAATAGATATATATCTAACTCTTATTATCTTTACAGTGGGTATTATTGGTTATTTAGCAATATCTTGGCAAGGAATTGACATCATTTATATGTTAGGTTTTGATCTATTATTTACTCCTTTTTTCTTTTTAATATGTTATGGGATTGGTAATTTATTTAATAACTCTATTAGTTCAATTTTAACTCAATTGGGTAAACATTCCTACGAATTGTATTTAATACATCAACCTTTATATTTTGTATTACTGCCTTGGTTAACCATGAATCTCAAAATAAATTCATATATTCAATTATTAACTTCTCTAATTTTAACGATATTTTTCTTATGGATATATGTATTATTATTTATTAACTTAAATAAATTGCCAAGAATAATTTTGTCCTCAAAAAAATAACATATATTTATTAATAGTTAATGATATAGCATTTTTAGTTGATATTTGGCCTCTCTTTCCCCATCTCCCTTTGGGATGAGGGGGGTAGGGGGGTGAGGGGGTCTATAACACTTAATCAGAAAATACTATAGTAAACTTGGCGTGAGAAAGAGCCAACTAAATAGCGAAACAGATCAACTCCTTAGCGCCTTAGCGTCTTTGCGTGAGAAAAAACCAATTGTGACAACAAACAATAACCATAGGATAATAGACAATCACCGAGTAAAAAAAGGAGCTTAAATTGAGTACAAAATTTAACACCAGCAAATCAGAAGAAATATTTGCCGAGGCACAAAAACTAATGCCAGGGGGAGTCAGCTCACCCGTGCGCGCCTTCAAATCCGTTGGCGGGCAGCCCATAGTATTTGATCGAGTCAAGGGCGCTTATGTGTGGGATGTGGACAACAACCAATACATTGATTATGTCGGCTCATGGGGACCAGCAATTTGTGGGCACGCGCATCCTGACGTAATCGCAGCGCTGCACGAAACCATGGAGAAAGGGACAAGTTTTGGCGCACCCTGCGCACAGGAAAACGTGCTTGCAGAAATGGTCATTGATGCCGTACCCAGCATTGAAATGGTACGTTTTGTCAACTCCGGTACAGAAGCTTGTATGTCAGTATTGCGTTTAATGCGGGCCTTCACGGGACGGGAATTAATCATCAAGTTTGAGGGTTGCTACCACGGTCATGCTGATATGTTTCTCGTCAAAGCCGGCTCTGGTGTTGCTACCCTGGGCCTTCCTGACTCTCCCGGCGTGCCGAAAAGTACCACAGCCAGCACTTTAACCGCTCCCTACAATGATTTAGAAGCGGTTAAAGCCTTATTTGCGGCACACAAAGACGAAATTGCGGGTGTAATCCTTGAACCGGTAGTCGGCAACGCCGGTTTTATTCCCCCGGATGCGGGATTCTTGGAAGGTTTACGAATTTTAACCCAAGAAAATGGCGCTTTATTGGTCTTTGATGAAGTTATGACCGGCTTCCGCATTGCCTACGGTGGTGCACAATCCAAATTTGGCATTACCCCCGACTTAACCACTTTGGGTAAAGTGATTGGCGGCGGTTTACCTGTTGGCGCTTACGGCGGACGTAAGGACATTATGTCAATGGTAGCTCCTGCTGGACCAATGTATCAAGCGGGCACACTTTCGGGTAATCCTTTGGCCATGACAGCTGGGATTAAAACCCTCGAATTACTGCAAAAACCAGGCAGTTACGAGTATTTAGACAGAATTACCGCGAAACTCAGTCAAGGTTTGTTGGAAGTCGCCCGTAAAGCTGGCCATCAAGTCACGGGAGGGCAAATCAGCGCCATGTTTGGGATGTTTTTCACCGGCGAAACGGTGAGAAATTACGAGGATGCGAAAAAGTCAGATTTAGCTAAATTTAGCCGTTTTCATCGGGGAATGTTGGAAAAAGGTGTTTACCTCGCTCCTTCTCAGTTTGAAGCTGGTTTTACCTCTTTAGCTCACACTGACGCTGATATCGATCGCACTTTAGCCATTGCTGAGGAAGTCCTTTCTAGCCTCTAGTAGAACAATTGTAGAACAGGCTGCTTGCCTGTTCCCTCTGTATAGATTAAAGAATCTCACGCAAAGACGCAAAGGCACAAAGGATATATTGGCTTAAATCACAAAGGTTTCGGTTATTTGAGCATTGCCTAAACTTAAGTTGAGACTGAATTGCTCTCCCGGATTGCCCCAGAATTTGTATTGCAAGATATTATCAACACTGCGACTGACAAGTTTCTGAAATTCCCTGCCGGTTTCATCCATAATGCTTAAAATTAGATTTTCTGGTAATCTTTCTTCCTCTCTTGAATATAATCTCACAAAAATACTGGTTTTTGTTTTATTTTTGGGCAATGTGCCAATGACGAGGGCTACCTTGTGTTTGGCTAAGTCGATTCCTAAGTCGATGATTTTTCCCCGCCAAATTCCTAAAGCAAGATTATCAGGATCTAAATTTCTGAGGGAAAGTTCAGCAAGCCAACGGGTGTCATCGTCTTCGCAACTCCTTAAGACATGGGTTAAGGCGGCGATCGCACTTTGAGCTTCTCCCGTATGGGGATTCATTTTGCCGACTGCTTCAATGGCGATTTTTCTTTGATTTTGATTTTCACAATGATAAATTGTGGCAATATTCATAGAACCTGAGCGCATGGCAAAACCATTTGTACCATTTGTGTGAAGTCCTAAGCTTAAGTCTAAACTTTCTACGGTTTGCCATCCGGTTAAGATTGCTTGTTGAAAATTATAATGCATCCAAGCGGTTAAATTAATTGGTTTTCTGGCTTCAAATAATTCTTTGCGCCATTGGTCATTAATAAAAATTAAGCACCATTCTTGAAAGGGAATAATTAATCGGGGAGCATAATCTTTGAGTTGTTTTAATTGGGTTAACAATTCTCTGGCTTTTTGCTGAGATAACATTCCTAATTCCGGAATAAATGGATGCTGTTTTTCTTGATATTCTGCTGTTACTAACATAAACATGATATCAGTTTCTAATTGATCTTCTTCTAAACTATAACTGCGAGTAAAAGCATCATATTCCGCCTCATTTTTTAACTGTTCATAATTACAATAACCCCAGATTCTTAACCAGCCATCATCAGGATTTATCTGCACTCCTAAATAATAATCACCCGCTAAAGAGGGAATATCTACCCATTCTTGGGGCACACAAATTTCCCCTAAATCTTCATATTCAGAAGGAATGATAATTAATCTAATTTTGCCAATATTAAGGGCAAAACCATTAACAAAATCCCACATTTCTAATAACTCAGTTTCACTTTTTAGGCTGATTTGTTCTTCTGATATTTCAGTGAACCAAGGTAAAATAGTCTTGAGGGTCATTAGGTTTAAATAAGTGGCCCATCTGCTAATATTCGGAGCATTATTTTTGGCAATTTGCCAGCATTCTTCTTGGATATTATGCTCAATATGTAACCCAACTTGTTCTTGGTTAAAATCCGTTAAATTTTGTACAGTCATCGTTTTTTATCTCCCTTATTTAATTTTTATTTATTTAAGTAATTATTGTCTTCGATCCAAGTTTCAATTAAATTAGTGATGGCGAAGTCTAAAAAATGGTAATTATCAGATTTTAAATTCCATTTAGTCATCAAAAATGACTTGAACTTTGAGATTAAGTAACTATTTAAGTTTTGTGTATTAACAGTTTCAAGCTTTTTTACTGCTTGAAGTTTGTAAAAATCATGGTATGATTGTTCTAAAAAATTATTCACCAAATTTTGAAAATAATTAGTCAAAGATTCCTCAAAAGGTGCTTTTAATTCTTGCAGTTTTGTCTGAGTTAACTTCGAGTTATTATTTAAGTTGTTCTTAAGTAAATATTTTAAAATCCTTTTTCGACATCTCTCAATCTGACGAGAAATCTCATATTGTTGCTCCGTAAAACCAGCATAATTTTCCGTCAAAAGTGTAGCGATATCTTTTTGAGTAATTTTTAACCCTTTCCACATTGCCAACATAATTTGCTCTTCCTTATTTAAAGTATTAATAGCTTCGGCTAAAAGAGCTTGAATTTTAGTTAATTTTTCTTGTTTTTCTTCCTTTTCTAAGTTTATAATTGGATTTTGATTTTCATCAATAAAATCAAAATTTTCGGGATAAGCAACCGTCTGAGGATTCTGATATTTTCGCGCTGCTTCTATACAAAATTCTAACATTTCTCGAAAAGTTTCTGTGTTAATTTTCGTCGCCATCATTAGATTATATTGCTCAGTCATCTTCTGAAATTGCTCAGGAGTGGGAGCAGGTAATTCTCTGCTTTTTTTGCGCTCAATTGGCGTATATATAAGCTCAAAACATTGCCAGACAATCAAATATTGTTCTAACTGATTATTGGCTAAACCACTTATTTTTTGTAAAGCTTTTTTACGAGTTTTTTTTGTCATTTTTCGCAAAAGTCCCCAATCTGAACAAAGTTTCCAACCCAAATTTGCGTAAGCGTCATTGGCAATTTTTCCCTGCAATATGGCCCTCACATAAGTAATAATTTGTGCTCCTTTATTTTCATCGTAATTACAAAGTAATAATTCTGGTTGTGCTATTCTTTCCGTCGCAAAACCAAAATAATCTTGCCAGGTTAAACCCTTAGTCAAACCGCCAAATTTGTTAAAAACTTGTAGAGAAGTTTTATAACTAATCTCCTGCAAATAGGCTGTTAGATGTAAACTACAAACCAATTCTTTCTCTCGTTTTATTAGCGACAGAAATCGACGCGCCAAAAATTCCGCTTCCATTTCATGTTGCAATAAAATTCGTTCCATGTTTTTTTTGAGTTTAAGGTCAGTTTGCCACCTAGTCGTATATGATTCTGAATTAATCAGTACCAAAAAAGTCGAAAATTTATCCAAAGTTTTTTTACGAGATTCCATTTTTTTGTTTCCCCCCTTGATAGGGTAGTGATTCAATTACATATCCTGTCGAGAGTTTGGGATTATGCAGTTTTTTCCAAAAAATCTTTTAAAATTAATAAATAATAATTATTCATCTCTAATCGTAGAAAACTAGATATAGCATTTTTAGTTGACATTTTACCTCTCTTTCCCCCTCTCCCTTTGGGATGAGGGGGGTAGGGGGGTGAGGGGTAGATAACATTTAATCAGAAAACTATATAATCCAAAAGTGTTAATAACTCAAATGAATCAGGAAAAAATTTTAATCTGGTATCGCAATGATTTAAGAATCCACGATCATGAATTGCTTTATAAAGCTGTTAAAAATCAATAGTGAGGGAAAATATGTCAAACATTGGTTAAAGGAACTAGCCAAAATTCCCGCCAAAAAAGTACATCAACCGTGGCAATTAACATTAGAAGAACAGAAAAAATATAGTGTAATAATAGGAGCAGATTATCCTCATCCCATCGTCGATTTAGAAAAATCCGTCCACATCAACGAAGAAAAATACAAAAAAGCTTTGGAGCTTTTTTCAAAGCAATAAATCAGCAATTTGCGTCTTCCTTTGCGCCTTTGCGTCTTTGCGTGAGATAATAATGATTAATTGTAAACCACCACCTGATTTCTCCCTTGGGCCTTCGCTTGGTAGAGTGCCTCGTCAGCAGCATGAAGTAAAGCATGGGAGGACATGGAAGCATTCGGCAAGAAAGTTGCTAATCCCAAACTGACAGTGACAGATTTTAAGGGTGATTTGATGTGTGGTATCGCCAAAGATTGGATTTCTTGGCGGACTTTTTCAGCGATATGCAAAGCTCCTTCTTGATTCGTCTGGGGCAAAATGATTACAAATTCTTCACCCCCATAACGGGCGACTAAATCCGCCGGACGTTGTACCATTTTACTCATGGTGGCTGCTACTTGCTGTAAACAGCGATCGCCTGCTTGGTGACCATAAGTATCGTTGTACCATTTAAAGTGGTCCACATCGCCTAAAATCAGGGATAGATGTTCTCGACCACGAATTGCTCGTTGCCATTCTTGTTCAAAATAAGTGTCAAAACGGTAACGATTGGAAATTTGAGTTAATCCGTCAATAGAGGAAAGTTTTTGCAACTCTAAATTGGCATTACTAAGTTGATCGTAAAGTTCACCTTGATGAATGGCAATGGCGGCCTGGGTAGCAATTTGACTAAGCAAAGTGACTTCATGGGCTTTCCATTCCTTTAAATCTTGACATTGGTGAGCAATCATCAACCCCCAGAGTTTATCTTCATAGACTACCGGTAAAACCAAATTAGATTTGACCTGATATTTCTGCAACAAGTCTCGGTGACAGGGAGCTAATTCAGCAGTCATAATATTATTGGTCGCTTTGACTCTACCTTGACGATAGAATTTAACATATTTTTCGCGAAAACAAGGTTCATCAATCCATTCACCTAAAATGGAAAAATCAGGATTAATCACCGATTCCACCACCACTTCACCGAACCAATGTTCATCAAAACGGAATAAAAATACTCGATCAGCGTTGATTAAATGACGCACTTCCGTGACCGTTGTATTGAGAATATCGCTTAACTTTAAAGACTGACGAATTTTATGCGCGATATTCATGACAATCTTTTCTCTTAATTCCTGTTGTTTTAAATCCTCTTTTATTTTGATATATTCTAATAATTTATGTTCAATTTCTGCCTGATTAATTATCTTTTCGTTTTGATTCTGATGAGAAGTTGTTGTTATTTTCGGGGAGAGTTGTTGTAAATTATAGCTAGATTTAGGTTCAGTATAACTAACAGAAATTGGCAGATATTTAAGCAGAAAACTAATTAAAGTTTCGGCAGGTATCGGCCGACTGATTAAATAACCTTGTGCTTGATCGCAATTAATGGAATGTAAAAAAGACCACTGTTCGCTATTTTCAATTCCTTCGGCTAAAACCTTTAAATTCAAGGCTTTTGCCAAGGTGACAATACCTTGACATAAACCCGCATTACTAGGATCAATCATTAAATCTTGGACAAAAGATTTGTCAATTTTTAACACATCCACGGGAAAATGTTTTAAAACACTTAAAGAAGAATAACCTGTACCAAAGTCATCTAAAGCAATGGAGATACCGAGTTGTTTTACATACCTTAAAAAGGCGATCGCCTTTTCCACATCTTGCATAACAGCAGTTTCGGTTAATTCTAAACATAAAGAAGTAGGATTAATATTACTATCATTAATAATCTGAGTAATCCTCTGTTTTAAATTGGGCTCTTTTAATTGCAGGGGTGATAAATTAACACTAATTTTTAGGGGAGGTAAATTAGCTAATTGCCAACTATTAAGTTGTTGACAAGCTGTTTTCAAGACCCATTCCCCAATCTCATGAATTAAACCAGTTTCTTCGGCCAGGGAAATAAAATCATTGGGTGGAACTAAACCTAAACGGGGATGTTGCCAGCGAATTAAAGCTTCGACACCGATAATTTTTCCTGTCAACATTTCCACTTGAGGTTGATAGTAAAGCAGTAATTCGTTGCGTTCAATTGCTTTAGATAAATCGATTTCCAAAGCTAATTTATTAATGTTATGGAGATTCATTTCCGGGGTATAAAGTTGATAATTATTTTTCCCCTGTTTTTTAGCTGCATACATCGCAGTTTCCACATTTTTTAACAAAGTTTCCCCATTATCTCCATCATAAGGGGCAAAAGCAATGCCAATACTCGCAGTTAAATTAATCGTTTGACTGTGGACATAAAAAGTCTCTTTAAAACAATTTAAGAGCTTTTGAGATAACATTATGGCTTCATCAGTATAAGATAAATTGTGAACTAAGATGTTAAAAACATCTCCATGCCATCGTGCTAATAAAACATTAGTTAAATTCTCTTTTTCTAAAATGTTTTGTAATCTTTCTGTTACTTCCCTCAGCAAATAATCGCCGATACTATGACCCAAAGCATCATTAATTCGTTTAAATTGATCTAGTCCCAACATCATTAAAGTTAGCATTTCTCCCCGATATTTGCTGTCAGCTAAAGCCAAGGAAAGTCGCTGATTAAATAAAATTGGGTTCGGAAGTTGGGTTAAAACATCATAAGAAGCCTGATGAGAAATTAATCTAGTTAACCGTTTTTGGGTAACAGCTACATATAAATGATTGCCTAAATTTTGCGCCAAATTCAATTCCCCTTCCGTCCAAACCGGGGCATATTTTTGAATTTCACACCAAGTCTGAAAAGATTGTCGTGGAAGTTGATTTCGATCATCGTTTTCTTGATGACCTGCCCAAAGCTTTTCCCATTCTTGCTCCTGACGAAATAAGCTTAAACAGCCAATCCATTGATTACGAGATCGTAGGGGAATCAACAATAAAGACTGTAAAGATTTTCGACTTAAAGCAAGTCTAATGGCGGATTCTGGTTCAAAATCGTTTAAAGCATAAACAAGAGGGACAATTTTAAACTGAAAATGGTCTTCTTCTGGTAAGGATGTTTTTTTCAGGGGTATGATTTCTCGACCTTTGAGAAATTCTTGCCATGGGTTATTATTGTCTCCCTCCTCAAACTCAGGTTGAATCCCAAAGGTATAAATTTGGGCTGCTTCACCCGTCAATGGTGGGGTTAAATAAAGATAACCTCCATCTGCTGATAAACTTTTTACAACTTCTTCAATAATAGTAATCCAAACCTCTGATTCGAGCTGAATTTTGTCTAATAATTGTTCAATGCGAGCAATTACTTGTTCTTGTTGACGTTGTTGTTGTACTTGGCTAACAAGGATTTTTTGTGCTAAAGCGAGGGAAATTTGCTTAGAAATTAATTCAACAGTTTGTAATTGCTGAGGGGTAAAGCGTTTTGGTTCACTATGATGGGCCACCAATAAACCCCATAATTCATCCCAATATAAAATCGGAATGGACATAGAAGAAAGTACCCCCATGGTCAACAAATACTGTAAATGACAATCATCTACAGATTGATAAAAGGAATCTCTACCAGTTGTCTGCTGATGCTGTTTAACATTAACCATTTTTCGTTTAGCAGTAACATCAATAATTATGCCATGAACACTTTCCTTAAATTGTTGTCTAGCTACAACAGGAATATCCGTAGCCGGAAAATGCAGACCTTTTAAGGAGGGGAGACGTTCAGTTAACAGCGATTCAGCGACAACTTCACCACTACCATCCTCAGCAAACTGATAAATTTTTACCCGATCTACTCCTAAAAAAATACGGGTTTCTGTCGCTATTTTCTGTAAAATTTGCTTCAAATCGTGACAATCATGTACAAAATTTGTAATCGTTTCTAATAGATATTCTTGATTTGCTTTTTGAGTTGACATCAGATTCTCCCTTAAATAATTGACAATTGACCATTGATAGTTGATAATTGTCTGCTAATTGTTTTTACCTCTTACCTCTTACCCATTACCTCTTACCCATTACTTTTTACCTCTTACCCATTACCTCTTACTTATTACTTATTACTTATTACTTATTACTTCTTACTTCTTACTTCCTAAACCCCCCTTTGCGTCTTTGCGCCTTTGCGTGAGACAATCAATTATGGCCGCTTCATTACAAAAATAATTGGGGTTTCCCGTACTCTTGGTTGGCAAAAACACTTATATTTTGTAGGGTGGGTTAGCAGCGAGATTAATTTTGAGGAAAAACTAGAGAGTTTTGATTCGCAGCGTAACCCACCATTGGAAATATTGTATCCAATTATACATTTTACCAAAAAAGTTGAGAAAGCCAATACAATAATTGTTCCTTGTTAATTGCTTAACTACCTAAAAAGTGCAGTCAATTGTAGGATATTAGTATCTTTTTAATTTAGTACAAACAAAAATTTTACTTGAAAACAGCTTATGAATTTAGTCGCACTCCAAAATTCCCTAGATAATCTCTCATTTTTAATTCTATTTCTGACCATGCTCCTTTATTGGGTCGGAGTAGCCTTTCCAAAACTGCCTTATTTGCCAGTTTTTGCCACAACAGGGGTGGCGATCGCCAACCTCTGTATAGCAGCATTACTAGGTGCGAGATGGCTTGATGCGGGCTATTTTCCCCTGAGTAACCTTTATGAATCCCTATTTTTCCTGACTTGGGGGATTACTGCGGTTCATTTATTTGCTGAATATGTCAGTGGTAGTCGTTTAGTGGGAGCAGTTACCACTCCCATTGCCATGGGAATTACCGCTTTTGCGACCATCTCTTTACCAGTGGAAATGCAGGCCTCTGCTCCTTTAGTACCAGCTTTAAAATCTAATTGGTTGATGATGCACGTCAGTGTCATGATGCTCAGTTATTCCGCATTGTTGGTAGGTTCACTAATGGCGATCGCCTTTCTGATTGTCACCGGTGGGCAAAAAATTGAACTACGAGGCAGTTCCGTTGGCACAGGAAGTTATCGTCAAGATCGACCCAAAGTAACCAATCCTAATCTGACAGTTAATCCGATTTCTTTGTCAGAAACTGGTTTTACTGGTAATACGGCGGTAATTACCCCTAATTTTAACCTGACAGAAACCGTTAGCCTGTCTCCCCAACGTCTCAACCTCGCCGATATTTTGGACAATATGAGCTATCGTATTATTGGCCTTGGTTTTCCCCTGCTAACGATTGGGATTATTTCCGGTGGAGTGTGGGCGAATGAAGCATGGGGCTCTTACTGGAGTTGGGATCCCAAGGAAACTTGGGCTTTAATTACATGGCTGGTTTTTGCAGCTTACCTCCACTCCCGCATTACCAAAGGTTGGCAAGGACGAAAACCCGCCCTATTAGCCTCCTGCGGCTTTGTGGTAGTCTGGGTTTGCTATCTTGGGGTAAATTTATTGGGCAAGGGATTACATTCCTACGGCTGGTTTTTCTAAAATTAAGCTTTCCTTCCCCCTTTCGGGCGCGGAATCAGGCCTCGGAAGCCAATTTTAAGGGCTCCAACCCTGATCCTACGCCGGATTGTTTCAAAGTCAAGCTCAAAATTTGAAGACCCTCACCCCCACCCCCCAGAATCAAGGCAAAGGGCAAAAGGCAAAATAACAGGCCTCAGAGCTTTAGATTTTTGAGAAGAAAAAAGAGAAGGAAAAAAATACTTTTAACTTTTATAGTGATTCCAATTAAGATTAAAACAGTTGAAAAATAGGTTCGTAGTTGCGCTTTAGCGCTTTTTAGGACTAAAGTCCAACAACAAACTAAAAACTTTTGTTTAATTTTTATTTGGAATTACTATAACTTTTGACTTTTGACTTTTGACTTTTGACTTTTGACTTGTATTGGGGCGAGGGGAGCATAGTTCATAATATTTAAAAAACAGGTTTTAAATATTATGAAAAACGTCTTTAAACTCATATTAGGCAAAGATTTCAAAAATAGAAAAATTTACTTTGAAACAGTTTCCCTGCTCTAATGAAGAGGAAGATTTCTTTTGATTAGAAACTCTGTTTTTTATAAATAACAGGCAATTAAATAGGGTTTACGGAAAAAAGCTGAAAGCTATGTAGATCAATACTTTTAAGTTGGTGGGACTTGAATTAAGTGCAAGGATTTTAACAAATAATAGTAAAAAACCTTACATTTACGGGGATTAATCAAGATTTTTGCTCGTCAAAAGACGCGGTCAAACTATCAACTATCAACTATCAACTCGCCCTCACCAGCCATTTATTCAGCAAACCCTAAATAGCATTAGGTAAGGGTTACAAAAATATCAAATTTTACTGTGAAACCGCCACTTGAACACAGGTGGCCTATTTTAAATAGGAGTCAAAAATTATGAAAAATAAATTTCAGCCCTTAAAAAGCGGCGAGGTAATTTGTGTCGCTAATCCAGTTCAATTCGTCTGCCCCCATAATACTTTCCGCGTCAGTGAATTGGCCGACGCACTTAAACAGGAGTTAATTAAATATAGTGGTTATGGTGTCACGGAAGCCGATTTAGGATGGTTATCTCCTCAAGGTAGCGATTGTGCTGTCCTTAAATTTGGCGCTCCTGGTTGGCAAAAGGGCAAATTAAGGCTCAAAATTGAGTTTTGTCCCGATGACTCCGAAAACGGTTATTCAGCGGATGATGACTACGAAAACGATACGGCTGAGGGGGTTTCTGAGGAAATTAAGCGCCCATCCCTCCCTTCCTCTAATTATGCTTCTAGTGATAACGATTTTCCCTTTGATGATTTTTCCTTAGATCCCGAACTGGATTTTATCGCTGATAGTGCTACTGTACTAGAATTTAGTAAACCCGAATCCCTAGCTACCACAAGGAAACAACCTGTTCCAAGGGAAGAAGTTGACGCCGATATTCTTACTCAAAGTATTGAAGATGAATTAAATACAGTCACGGACGAAGAGGATGATCCTTTCGGCGAGGCAGATAATGACCCTTTTGGCGATACTGATGATGATTTTCCGGATTCCGATGATAATTTTGGCTTCGGTGAGTTGGGGTTAGATGAAGAATCCGATGAGGAAGAAAATTCAGATTTTGATAGTGTTTGGCAAGATTTATAGCAGTTGATAGTTGATAGTTGATAGTTGACAGTTGATAGTTAATAGTTGACAGTTGATAGTTAATAGTTGACAGTTGATAGTTGATAGTTGATAGTTGACAGTTGACAGTTGATAGTTATTACCTATTACCTATTACCTCTTACCTATTACCTATTACCTCTTACCTATTACCTATTACCTCTTACCTCTTACCTATTACCTCTTACCTCTTACCTAAAAACTTATTACTTATTACTTATTACTTATTACTTATTACTTCCTAAAATGACTCCTCTCCATGCTAGGTTACACTCACATCTGCGTCACCAACAACTTTTGCCCCCTCATACCCCTGTTTTAGTCGCAGTTTCCGGTGGCCAAGATTCCCTCTGTTTACTCAAGTTATTGTTTGATTTACAATCTAAATTTCACTGGACCTTGGCGATCGCCCACTGTGATCATCTTTGGTCAACAGATGAGGGAATTGCGAACCATGTGCAACAAATTGCTAGGGATTTTGGACTTCCTTTCTATCTAAAAATTAACCCCTCTCCGGGGAAAGAATCGGAAGCCAACGCTCGACAATGGCGTTATTACGCTCTCACGGAAATTGCCCAGGAATACGGATTTTCCTTTATTGTCACTGGCCATACTAGCAGCGATCGCGCTGAAACTCTACTCTACAATTTAATGCGCGGTTCCGGTAGTGATGGTTTAGTTTCCCTGACTTGGCAACGTCCTCTAACTGAAGAACTTACCCTAGTTCGCCCTTTACTCAATGTTTCTCGTCAGGAAACCGGCGATTTTTGTCAGCAGTTTCAGCTTTCTGTTTGGGAGGATCTCGCCAATGAAAACCTCCGCTACGCTCGTAATCGTCTCCGTCAGGTGGTTTTCCCCTACCTGAAAGCTAATTTTCACCCCCAAGTAGAACAAAACTTCGCCCAAACTGCTGAATTATTAAGCGAAGAAGTCCGGTTTTTACAAAATTTAACTACGGAAATATTTGAACAGGCGATCGCCGCCGATAAACGGGCTTTAGATCGCTCAATTTTACAAAAATATCCTTTAGCCTTACAAAGGCGAGTTATTCGCCTGTTTTTACTGTCTTTACTGCCCAAAATGCCTAATTTTGCGCAAATAGAAGCAGTAACGGCCTTAATCAATGCTCCTAACAAAAGCAGCACCTCTTCTTTACCAGGAGGTGTCCGAGCCCAAGTTCAAGATTCATCTATCACATTATCGTAACCTTGTCAAGCCAGATTTTTAAGCCATTTGAATTGAAGAACCTCCAGTTAAAACATTAAGAATACCTTCCATTTCGCCTAAAACTTGAGATTGTTCTTGTTGAGTGTCTAATAACTGGCTGGGAAAGTCCTCAATCTGTTGTAATTTATCCTTAAGTTGATTAAGAGTTTCCTGTAAAGGATGCAAGATTTCCTCATAAAGGTTGAGACTAGAGAGAAGAGAATTGCAAGAAATTTGAGCTTCCTGATAGTCTTTTTCTAGTGCTTTAACTTCTTGTTCATGTTCTTGATAACTGCGATTTTGACTATTAAGCAAGGCCTGAAGTTGCTTAAAAGCACTGTCAATTTGCTGTACTTGTGACAATAAATTTTCCTGGGCTTGTTGCTGTTCTTTTCTTTGTTGATCTAACTTACCCAAAATAGGTTTAAGATCAATATTATTAACATCATTTTCAAGATCCACCACACCTTGACGATTGCGTAAAATCCGCAAATATAATTTTAGAGATTCTTGTCTTTCTCGAAGATTACGACGAGAACCAATCAAAGATTCATCTAAGATTTGATATTGTTCCTCAGCTTCGGTCAAATCCGTTTCAAAACTGAGACTATCAAAAGGATTAAGATTTTGTAACTTGTCTTTTAATTCTTGAATTTCTTCATACTGCATCGTTAATTCATCTTCTTGGTCCTTAACAAAACGAACAAATTTTTCTAATTCGGCTTGTTGATTTTTGACCACGGATTCCAATTCTCCTAAAGGCATCTTTTCTAAGGCCTTAATGTCCACCTTATTTTCCAATTGAAAATCACCCGACTGCATCGCTAAAGCGGAGACATTTTTATATAAATCATTTATGGTATGGAGATTATATTTAACAATTTTAACGATCTCTTGCTTATTTTGTAATAAATTTTGCTGAGTTTCTAAATCTTCTTTAGCTTGTTCGAGAGAAACTAATTCCTGTTGTAATTGTTCTCGACGACTTTCTAATTCCTGTTGTTGCTGACTAAGTTTTTCTTGGTATTCTTGAGCTTGTACTTTTTGTGTTTCTAATTGTTGCCAATGATACTCTAAAATCTCCTGCTGAGTATTAACAGCAGACCAAGCTGAAGTAATTTGTTCTTGAAGAGAATCAATGGGTAAAACCTCATCTAAACGGTCAATTAATTCCCGAATTTTATTAGCTTGAACGTCATCTAAAACCGAAGTTTTTTCCAGTTCTTTTTTAGCGGCCTCAATTTTAGCTTGTTCGCTTCTTAATCCATCCCAAGCTCGATTGACCTCCTCTAACTGATGTTCACAGTCAAGTTGTATTTGTTCCGCCTCTATCTTTGATCTTTCAATCTCTTGTTTTTGTTGTGCTAAAAGTTGTAACTCTTCCTCCTTCTGCTCTATTTCTTCAAGACGAGACTCCATTTCCATTTCTCGACGGGTTAACTCTTGACTTTGGTAGGTCAAAGACTGTTTCCACTGCTCAATTTCTTCTTCTTGGCCTTTAGATTTGTCCAAAACCCTGGAAAAATTTTGTAACATTGTTACAATCCGCGGACCGGCTAAAGTCGGAGCGCCTTGAACTTGCCGATTCCCTGCTAAGGTTACCAATAACAAAGTTCCCTCACCAAAAGCACTGGCTGCTTCGCAGTTAGTCATTTCGTCACCTGGAACAGCAGACCAACTTTGATCATTGCGCTGAAAAGCCAATAATTTCAATTTAGTTTCAACTCCGCCGATAAATCCTTTACTTTGCTTTTTAACTTCACCTAGGTATAGCACTTCGCTCTTCCTCTTGACTAGATACTGTTTCTAATAATATTTAAACTGACATTCAATTCCTAGTTTAGACTAAGCAAGACTTCTGATGACATTAGAGCTGATTTTTCGTGGGATTTTAAAATCATTAAATCATCAGATTTGTCAAAGAACTAAGAATGGTGTTAATTTTAATTGTACCAATTTAGGTAAGCTAATTATGTGATAATTATAAGTCATCACAGAGACTTAGAAGACAGGAAATTGGAAACAAATATGAGAGAATAAAGATAGTAGGCCAGATTCAGATTCTCAATGAGGAGAGAAAATTACCACAATTTAACAGCTTGGCGATAAGTAGCAAACTACCAGCCTAAAAAATCAGAGGGGTAACAAATAAACTTAAAACCGCTCCAGATGATTAGCTTAATCAGTGAGAGATTTTTCCGTGGGATACTTCTTCGTTGAACTGTGTGGTGGGCCACAAATTGATCAGTATATTATTGAAACTGAATTGAGTTTAGACTTAGGAAGATTAAAATAATCCAATTTGCGAGTAAAGACAATGCAGGGAACTTTAAATGAAATTGATATTAGGAGTATTCTCCAATTAATAGAGCTAGGTCAACGTACGGGAGAATTATTAGTAGAATCCTATCATCCTAGCTATAATCGGTATTTTCAGGCGCAAAGAAATCACAGCTCCTCCGAGAGTAATTTGGTCGTCAAAAAAGGGCTTCAAAATTATCCCCGTAAATTAGCTTGGATTGTTTTTTTTGTGAATGGAAAAATTGCTTACGCCACCGAAATAAATCATCATAATTTATCAAGATTAAAGGATTATTTATATCCTTATCAAAGTAAAACCGCTCTTAATAATTTACCACCACAAGGCGAAATTTCTGATGATAATGCTCCTGAATATGCTTATTTATGGTTGTTATTAGAGAAAAAATTTTTAATTGCTTCCCAAGGGCGTAAAATTTTAGAAAATATGATTCAAGAAATTATTTTTGATTTATTTAGTCTTCATCAAGGCTCATTTATTTTTCATAAAAGTACACCTTTAGCACCTCAATTAATAAGCTTAGAAATTACGCCTTTAGTAAGTACAATTATGAAACAATTGCAGCAATGGAAGCAATTACATCCGGAAATTCAATATCATTCCCAATGTCCCATAATTACCAATAAAGAGCAATTAAAACAAGCTTTACCAGCTAATACCTATCAAGGTTTAGAACGTTTCTGCGATGGTGGAACTTCTTTGCGTCAATTATCAAGATACCTAAATCGAGATGTGTTAACCATTAGCAAAGCGATTTATCCCTATTTACAAAAAGGATGGGTTCAATTATTAACCATTGCGAGCACAGACTTATTAGGAGAAACCGATTCTCGCGCTAAAAAGACCAGCATTAAAGGTAATATTTTATGTCTTGATGATGATTTGACCATTGTCAAAACCGTGGAACTTATTTTACTTCAAGAGGGTTATGGTATTACCATCATGACAGAACCATTGAACGCCATTAGCGAAATATTTAAACTGAAACCAGAATTAATTTTATGTGATTTAGCGATGCCAAATTTAGATGGTTATGAAATTTGTGCCATGTTAAGAGGTTCTTCATTATTTAGGCAAATTCCGATTCTGATTCTTACTGGTAAAAATAGCTATATGGATCGGGTTCAAGCCAATCTTTTAGGAGCTACAGATTATCTGACTAAACCCTTTGGCAAAAGTGAATTATTAACCCTAGTAGAAAAATATCTTCACCTTCAGGACAGAACTAATAAACAGTAAGCTCCCGAACCGAAAATAGCGCTTTAATTGGTTAAATTACGGCGCTTCTGAGATAATTTAATCATTAAATTAATTAATCGTAACTTAATTTGGTTAAACTGAGGTTTAACTTAAATTTGTACAATCAAGATCAAGGTAGTTAATTAATCATGAGTAAAATTTTAGTAGTAGAAGATAGCCTAGCACAACGACAGATGATTTACGAATTGCTGACCAAGAGTGGTTTAACGGTTTCGGTGGCCAATGATGGTGTCGAGGCACTTGAAAAATTTGACCAACAGAAGCCAGATCTGGTGGTTTTGGATATTGTAATGCCTCGAATGAATGGTTATGAAGTCTGTCGGCGCATTAAAACTGATCCTAAAACCCAAAATATTCCGGTGGTGATGTGTTCTTCTAAAGGCGAAGAATTTGATCGTTATTGGGGTATGAAACAGGGTGCTGATGCCTACATAGCCAAACCCTTTGAACCGGTGGAATTAATTGGCACAATCAAACAATTATTAAGGGGATAAGTGGTTAGGTGTTTTATAGATATTTAATTTAATTATTGAAAGTAAAACCATCAGGGGGTGAAGCTAGCAATAGATGAACTTAAGAGCAAAATGCCCGTTCCCATTGCTAAAGCATTAAAAATTGAGCTGATAAACTGAGAAGGAGAATCAAGGGTTTTTGTAAACGAATCAAGACAAGGGAATTAAGGTGAAACAAGCAGCAAAAAAGAGGCAAAAATATGATTGATAATTCAGATTTTGTGAGTGACAATGAGGAAGAACTATCATCCGAACTTCAAGAATTAGAAAGTCGTGAAGGTGAACTTTATTTACGGTTTTATGTGGCTTCGGGTGAAGAATTTGCTCTCCCGGCGATCTCAATTCGGGAAGTTATGCAACAAGCACCAGATCGGATTACGCCAATCCCCAATAGTTCGCCGTTATTATTGGGAACGATCAACCTGCGAGGTCAAGTAATGTGGGTAGCGGATCTGGGTCAATTTCTAGGAGATAGCAAAAATCTTAACACCCAGAGACAAGAAATTCCGATTATTGCCATTGAAGCGGAGGATATTATTTTAGGATTGGCCATTGATAAATTAGGTCAAATGGATTGGCGAGACATAGAACAAATAGAAAAGCCAACCCACACGGCCGAACAAATGGAGCTTTTTGTTTTAGGGGAATGGTTATTAAATGAAGAAACTGAACAAGTGATCAGACTGTTGGATCATCGGTCGATTTTGCGTTCAGCACGATGGGCAGCTTAAGAGAAGTAAGAAGTAAGAAGTAATAAGTAATAAGTAATAAGTGAGAAGATCAGAAGTGAGAAGATTCAGAAGTGAGAAGATCAGAAGTGGGAAGATTAGAAGTGAGAAGTAATTCGTAATTGGTAAAAAAATTATCAAATTAGTTTTGGGGAAAATGTCTAAAATTCGAGAGTCTGGTTTTCTATTTACAATAAAAGTAAAGTATAAAGTCAGAGAGAATTGCTCTAAATCTAACCAATATGTTATTTATTAAATGATCCTGGAGGGAGCTAAATGAAATCGGGGACTGATTATACACAAGAATATGGAAAAGCACAACAAGCCTATTTACAAGGAAATTATCAAGATGCGGCCAAAATTATTGACAATATGGCCATGGAATATCCCGAAGAACCCAGTATTTTATTATTAAGGGGGCATATTTATTGCTACGGACTTCAGCAATATGACATGGCGAGAATTCAATACGAATCCGTGCTGCAATTAACCGAAGAACCAGAATTAGTTGATTATGCCCATAATGGTATTGAACAAGTGCAGCAATTTTCGGCCCATCCGGCGGATGATGACGATGTCGGCGACACGGAGGTCATGAGTAGTAATCAAAACTGGGATGCTCAGGATCAAAAAAGCCAATGGACTCAAGAAGAACAGGAGCAAGATTGGCAAGAAGACGAATTCGAGTTCGGTAACCTGATTGACGAAGACGAAGAATACGGCACTGATTTGACGGTCAATGGTGGAGACGATAATCCTTTTGCCAATCCTTTTGCGGGCAAGGAACAAGCTCAACACCAGGGGAGTAATAATAATTACGATGATCCTTTTGGTGAAAGCGAAGATGACGATGAGGATTTTGCTTTTCCAGAAAATATTGATTTAGGAGATTTAGAAGACGACGAAAACTTTAATGATTTTGTGGATGATCATGAAAAAACTTTTGTGGTAACATCGAAAAACAGTTCCTCTGAATTTAATCAGAAGAATTATTTTAATAATCAAGAGCCAGAAATCTTAGATCATCAGGAAGATTTTGACGATTTTCAAGAAGAGATTGAAATTAATTCTTTATTAGATTTAGCACCGCCAGGAATTAACCTTAGTGAGGAACAGTATGAGATGGAGCAAGATGCTTCTGAAACTTTATTGATGAATGCGGATCAGCCCCACAACTTTGAGGATGATAATTCTTACTATTCCGAGGATAATTATCAGATGGCGGATGATGACGAGTCTAATAACATGGAGGGTGACTTCAATTTAGATGATTTGGAAATTGAAGAAAAAGACGAGTCTTTAACCCAGAATAATTTTGGACAATCTGTAGAAGAAATGTCTGAAGATGACTTAAATCTTGGTAACGGCTTTTTAGAAGAATTTGACGTTTTTAATGAAGATGATTTAGACAGTATTCCCAATTTTGACATGGGGGATGTGGATCAGGAGTTAGCTGATTCGGGATTTTTTGAACAGGGCAATGAAAATTTAACCAGTCAATTAGACCTGACTCTTGATGAAAGTAGCAGTATTGATGATTCCTTGTTTAGCATTGGTGAGAAAGACAGTTCAACGGCGACTGATTTTCTAAATAATTCATCGACAACGGTGGAAACTAATGTGGAAGTTGAACAAGGGATTCTGGCGGCTTTTGAAAATTCACCTTTAAGGAAAAAACAATGGTTAACGGCTGCCGCAGCTGGTATTACTTCTGCTTTAGCGGTGGCGGTAGTTAGTTTTACTTCGGCGAATCTCGCAGCCAAAGATAATAAACCACAAGTCATCAAATACTTACGCAATACCAGTGCTTTAATGACTTTAATCGCTGGAGCGGCGGGTTTTGGTAGTACGGTCTTTTTAGGTGGTGTGACGGCCAATCAGGTGAAACGCTCCATGAACGATTTACAAACTCAATTTGATGCTGTTTGCCAAGGTAATCTGAACGTGAAGGCGACGGTTTTTGCGGAGGATGAGTTTGGCCAATTGTCCGCTAGTTTTAACCAAATGGCGAAGGTGATTTTAACGACTACCAGTGAAGCACAAAGACGGGCCGAAGAAACTGAACAAGCGAGGGAAGATTTACAACGTCAGGTAATTCGCCTCCTGGATGATGTGGAAGGTTCGGCACGAGGTGATTTAACGGTACAAGCGGAGGTGACTGCTGACGTTTTAGGTGCGGTGGCCGATGCTTTTAACTTGACTATTCAAAATTTGCGTCAAATTGTACAACAGGTAAAAAAAGCCGCCCATCAGGTAAACCAAAACTCTACCGATAGTGAATCTTTTGCTCGCAGTTTGTCTGCTGATGCTTGGCGACAAGCGGAGGAACTTGCTGTTACCCTGAATTCGGTCCAAATGATGACGGAAGCGATTAAACGGGTTGCTGATAATGCCCGGGAAGCTGAACAAGTTGCTCGTACGGCTTCTTCTAGTGCCCTTCGAGGTGGTGAAGCGGTGGAAAGTACGGTGGCGGGTATTTTGCAAATCCGAGAAACGGTATCGGAAACCGCTCGTAAGGTAAAACGTTTGGCGGAAGCTTCTCAGGAAATTTCTAAGATTGTGGCCGTAATTTCAACGATCGCCTCTCGAACTAACTTATTGGCGCTGAATGCTTCCATTGAGGCAGCCAGAGCGGGTGAAGCGGGCCGGGGTTTTGCGATCGTTGCGGATGAAGTCAGACAATTGGCGGATCGGTCAGCGAAAGCTTTGAAAGAAATCGAACAAATCGTAATGCAGATTCAAAGTGAGACCAGCGGGGTTATGACAGCGATGGAAGAGGGGATTCAACAGGTTATTGAAGGTACAAAACGGGCTGAACAAGCGAAGCGCTCCCTCGAAGATATCATCGACGTATCTAATCGCATTGATACTTTAGTCCGTTCCATTACCGCCGATACCGTCGAACAAAGGGAAAATGCCCACACGGTAACTCAGGTTATGCAGTCAGTGGAATTAACCGCCCAAGAAACCTCCCAAGAATCCCAACGAGTTGCCGGTTCACTGCAAAATTTGGTGACCATTGCGAGGGATTTAATTGCCTCCGTAGAACGTTTCCGGGTGGAATCTTCTGATTAAAGATCACGATTAGTTTTGCTCCTCTGTTATTGTGAGAATTTATACTTATTCTCATCTCGGCCTTATCCTCACACTAAATTATGACCAATAAAATTAAGAAAAACTATGTTCCCATCTGGTTACAACGCGTGTTGGCCGCTTTTTTATTAGGGGGACAAGTTTTGGTCCATGTGCTCCTCGTAAGAATTAATCGTCGCAATACCATGGAACAAATGGCTTCGGTGGGTCCTGATTCTCTCATTATTGCCCTGGTTACGGCTAGTTTTGTCGGTATGGTGTTTACCATTCAAGTGGCGCGGGAATTTATCTATTTTGGCGCTGGAACTGCTGTGGGTGGGGTGTTAGGTTTAGCTTTAACTAGGGAGTTAGCTCCAGTTTTAACTGCGGTGGTTTTAGCTGGAAGGGTTGGTTCGGCTTTTGCGGCCGAAATCGGCACAATGCGCGTTACCGAACAAATTGACGCTCTTTATATTTTAAAAACTGATCCCATTGACTATTTGGTAATTCCTCGGGTGTTGGCCTGTTGTATTATGCTCCCGATTTTAACGATTTTATCTTTAATTATGGGCATGGCTGGAGGTTTGTTAATCGCTACGTCTTTATATAATATTCCTCAATCGGTGTTCCTTGACTCCGCTCGCAATTTTTTAGGCTTGTGGGATTTAGTCAGTGCAGCCCTTAAGGCCATGGTTTTTGGTGGTTTAATCGCTGTGATTGGTTGCAGTTGGGGTCTTACTACTACGGGAGGCGCTAAGGGAGTTGGACAATCAACCACGGCGGCGGTGGTGATCTCTTTATTAGCTATTTTTATTTCTAATTTTTTCCTTTCTTGGCTGATGTTCCAAGGTGCAGGAAGCGCTTTAATGAAGTAATAAGTAATAAGTAATAAGTAATAAGTAAGAAATAAGAAATAAGTAAGAAATTATAAGTATCATAAACTAAGATGTTGAAAGTAGAAGGTAATTTAAGTGAATTAAGTAAAATTTATGACTAATTATAATATTTCTATTCAAGATAGAACTAAAAATTTTGCAATTAGAGTTATTAAAGCTTATACCGAATTAAACAAAAGAAATTTTGATGATGCTGGAAAAATATTATCAAAGCAGTTTTTACGCGCAGGAACAAGTATTGGTGCAAATTGCGCTGAAGCTTTTTTTGCACAATCAAATAATGATTTTATTTCTAAATATTCTCTTGCTCTAAAAGAAGCACTATAAACACAATATTGGATTGAACTAATTATCGAGTCAGGACTTATTTCCTCTGAAAAATTTGCTCTTTTGCTTAATGAAAACCATCAAATTATTCGTATTCTTGTCGCTACTATTAACACTTTAAAAAACAAAAAATAACTTTCCTACTTCTTACTCCTCATTCGTCAATAAAACTATACAAATAATAACCATCTTCAAAATTCTGATTGTCTGTTATATTTTTAATAATTCCCCTGTCTATTAACATTTGTCCCAACTCGATCGCTTCTTCTCTGGTCCAATTTTGACTTTCCATTAACCAGTCAATTGCTTCGGAACTAATCCAACAATTATCATAATTTTTAAAACGATAACGACGCTGTTTTATCTCTAATTCTTCCCTCATTAACCCGATTATTTTCTCTAATTCTTCTGCGTTTAATGTGGCTAATGATAAGTTAGGAATCGTCTGAAAAGATGGAGATAATTTTGGTAATTCGGGAGCTTTTTCTGGTGAATTTTCAGTTGGTTTTGCGCCATATTGTTGCAATAATGTTGTTATTAATAAGTCTAAATTAGGCGATCGGAAATGTAAATCTCTTTGGGGAAATGGTACTTGTACTTGATGACGACGGAGGGCTTTTTCGATCAGGTAATTGAGATCGCTTTTGAGAATAAATTGCTTTTTTGGCTCTCCAGTCCAGACCAAAAGCTCAAACTTCATGGCACTTTCGGCAAATTCTTGAAACCACACTTGCGGGCGCGGTCTTAATAACACATCAGGATGGCTTCTAGCTGCCTCTAAGAGGGCTATTTTCACCCTTTCTACGTCCGAACCGTAGGCCACCCCAACAGGAATTTTAATGCGGGAAATCGGGTCATTATGCGTCCAATTAATCACTTGATTCACTAAAAAACGCGAATTCGGAACAATAATTGACACATGATCCAAGGTTCTAATTTCAGTGCTTCTTGCACCAATGCGCTCCACTGTACCCAATAATTCCCCAACTTGAACAAAATCGGTTAATTGAATCGGTCTTTCAAGAGTGATGATGACACCACTGATAAAATCATTGGTGATATTTTGCAGTCCAAAACCAATACCCACACCAAGAACACTGGCCACAATGGTGATAGAGGCAACGTCCAAACCCCAAAGTTGCCATAAAATAATGAGACTGAAAAAAGTAATCACATATTGGCTAATAACACCTATAACTTCTTGCGCTCTGGGGTCAACGCCAGTTTGTATTAATAAATAACCTTTAAAAAGTTCGGTAATCGCTTTAGAAATAAACCAAATTACGATGGTAAAACCACATAATAAAACTAAACCAAGGGCGGAATATTCGCTTTTTCCTAAGCTAAAAATAGGGGCACTCAGGAAGTTAATTAAGGTGTAACGCCAACTACGAATATTGGGCAATATATCTGTAATATAATAAAAAATAGCCAGCCATAAACCACTTTGCATGGCTAAAATTGTCATTTTTAATAATAATTGAAACTGTTGTTGCCAAGGATGTAAATTAGGATTATTTTCGAGGATAATTAATATTTGACTATTGAGATATTTTTTGGGTAGTTCAAAAACAAAATGAAGGGCAATAGCAGTAATAATAACGATAAGAATATATAACCATGCTTGACGTAAATAGGCAGGAGATCTTTCCAATTTTGCTTTTGTTAAAGCAGAAGCTAATTTTTCTTGCCAAATCAGAGCTTGATTAAAAATTGAGGGAGCTTCTAGAACATCATTTTTAGTAACAGTAAGTAAATGACGCTCCGTGGTTTTACTTCTAATCACTGTTTCTTGATTAGTTTGGATTATTTCTAGTTGAGAAAATTGAGGAGAATCAAGTTCTTTTACTAAACTTTCATTAATTATTTTGGCCCTTTCGAATGCGGTAAAATTTTCTAAACCGCCAATTATAAATATTTCTTGACCATTAATCACTATAGGTGCTTTTTGATTGATTTGAGCTAAAGTAATAGTCGGTATAAAAGTTAAACTAAAAGTTAAAATAGCCAGGCAAAAAAGTTTAATTATTTTAAAATTTAAAAAGGTTTTCATGAGTGCATTTGAGATTTTTCTGGTCGATATAAATCATGAATTATTCTCACTATTTAATGGTCTTTCTGGCAGTTGTGGGCGCAAATTATCCAAGATACTTTTAACTGAAAACCCCACTCCTGTGGCCAATAAAAACATGGTTACTGCACCAATAATCCACAGAAAAATAGTATTTTTTTTAACGTGATTTACAGCACCACTAGGATTATTTACTTCCCGATTAATCTCGGTGTTATTTTTTTGTTTATCGGTAACTAAAATTGCTGTTATTTTATAAGGACCAATTCTAATGGTATCTTTACTGGAAAAAGGTTGACTTCCTTTCGGAATTTGCCTACCATTAAGATGTGTACCATTGGAACTTTTATCAGTAATATACATTTGCTCATTGGCAACAGTAATTAAAGCATGAAAACGGGATACTTGTTTATGAATTAACTCCACTTGGGAAACTTGATGAGAACCTAAATTTTCAGGCATTTCGTTTTTTTCTCTACCAATTACAATCGGAGGAATCAGGAGTGGTTGATTTAGTTCACTGGTAATCGGATCTTCCCAAATTAGTTGAATATAGAGATTTTCTGACATAAAAGGTCAAATTACCCAAAAATTAAATTTGTAGTGACAATTAATGAATTATTACTAGCATTCATTAATTATCACTACCTTATTGATATTAAAACATTTCAAACAGCGGGAGAAGATATACTTGCCAACCACAGCATCAAAACCAAGAATAGTACGGTAAATTTAACTACTAGGTACATGATGCCATCGGGAAATAAAAAACTGTGCATCATGGTTGTTTCCTCCTGGGGAAAATTCAACTAAGAACTTAATTTGTTCTTTACCTTAAGATTAGCATAAATTTTGACCTCTAACCAAAAACATAACAATTTGTGACAATTGATAACAGTAAACAATCAGCAATCAATTTTTCAGGTTTAACTGGTAATTTATTGAGTTATTCTTCTCAGCAAGATATTCTCACCTATTACCTAAAAACCTATTACCTCTCACCTCTTACTTCTTACCTCTTACCTCTTACTTATTACTTATTACTTCTTACCTCTCACCTTTTACCTATTACTTATTACTTAGGGTTTACGGAAAAAAGCTGAAAGCTATGTAGATCAAGATTTTCAAGTTGGTTGGACTTGAATTAAGTGCAAGGATTTCAACAAATAATAGTAAAAAACCTTACATTTACTGGGATTAATCAAGATTTTTGCTCGTCAAAAGACGCGGTCAAACTATCAACTATCAACTATCAACTATCAACTCGCCCTCACCAGCCATTTAGAAAGCAAACCCTACTTATTACCTAAAAAACCTCTTACTTATTACTTATTACTTATTACTTATTACTTCTTACTTCCCCTACCCTCCTCCGACAATGGTAACAACTTCTAAGTAATCACCATCATGAAGTTGAGTAGTGTCCCAAAATTGACGATGCAAAATTTCCCCGTTATATTCGACAGCAATTAAACGGGGATTTAAACCTAATTCTGTTAACAAATTTGGCAGTAAAATATGGGCAGTAGTATTAACATTTTTACCATTAACTTTTAAATTAATTTCTGTCATAACTTTTAAGTTCCTTTTTTACTTTCCACACGACGTATCGTTTGTTTTTTGCTTAATTGAGAGATTAAATACTGAGTAACCAAAGTCGGTTGTTCTGCTTGCATAATACCACGAACTACCGCCACTCTGTCAGCTCCTGCGCTTAAAACTTCATTAATGTTTTTTGTATCAATACCCCCGATGGCATACCAAGGAATGGGGCAATTTTGAGCGGCATATTTAACGTATTCTAAACCAGAAGGGGTTTTCCCCTGTTTATTCGGGGTTGCATAAACTGGTCCCACGCCGATATAATCAGCACCATCATTAATGGCCCTTTCCATTTCCTCGGGATTGGTAGTCGAACAACCAATAATTTTTTTCTTGCCTAAAATATCTCTGGCCAAACCGACGGGAAAATCTTGTTGGCCTAAATGAACACCATCCGCATCAATAGCCAAAGCCAAATCTACTCTATCATTAACCATAAGTAAGGCATCATAACGATGACATAACTCCTTTAATTTATAGGCATAAGTTAAGCGTAACAAATCATCACTATTTTTATCACGATATTGAACTAAACTCAAGCCACCTTGCAAAGCAGCTTCAACTATAGCTAATAAATTTTCCGAGGGAGTGGTGATTAAACATAAAAAAGCATTGCCTAATTGTTTGCCCTGTTGATAAGCTAAGAGATTATTCTCAATGGTATAAACACGATAACGCATTTGTTTACAAGCTTTGGCCATTTCTGGATTGTATAGTTTGCCGTATTCTTCCAAAACCCGTAAAGCTTCCTCAACCCGACAAATATTAGCTTGCAACAATTGTTCCACATCTTGACGGACTTCTTCGCGAGGGTGGGATAATTCCGTACCAACATCTCCCATGGTATCCCTAGCAGCGCGTAATTCAGGACTATGCCAACTGGCCAACTCCTGTCTCATGTTTTTACATTCTTCGGCCCATTCGCTATTATTAAGAGCAAAACGACACCATTCCTCGATGATTCTTAACCCTTCCCTGGCTCTATCGAGATTAGCATCTAAGATACGATAAATTGCTGGTTCATTGCTTCCTGCCTGATTTTTTTTTCCACTCATGACTGATAATATAAATTTAACTCTGCTGATTATATTAAAATGTTTTTATATTATTTATGGTTAAATTTTTCTGGTTTTTTTTTGCGCCCATGTTAGAGAAGCTTTGCTGATTGTACCCTATAATTAGATAATTACCTTTATATAAATGCTTTTATTTCAAAATAACCATCACAATGAAAATCCAAATTATTGATACTCTTTTAATTAGTGTACTGACCCTGAGTGCGGCAGCAACAGCCAGTTTCTTAGCGCCTCAAGCAAGAATTCCAGCGGCTTTATGTGGTGGAACTACTGGTTTAACTACGGGAGTTTCTATTTTCAGAATTAAAAAGTCATTAGAGGAAAAAATAGAGAATCTTTCTCAACCGAATCAAGGGAATAGTTCCAAATTAAATACTCTTACAAATGGACAACTTGTTGCTAAAAAAAAAGTTGAATCTGCTAAAAGTGTCAGCTTAAAAGAACTTAATTCTGTCCCAGCAATTAACTGGTTAGAAAAACAAGAAATCGAAGTAAAAAAATATTATCAACCCGAAGAAAGTGACCATATTTTTAACGAAATCTCCCTATTTTTAGGAGACAAATATAACTTAATTCAACCAGTATATGAACAACTAAAAAGAAACATTCCTAAAGGGACATCTTTTCAAGTTCATTTAGCATCTAAAACAGAAATGGAAATTTCCATTGCGACTCAATTTTGTACAAAATTAAGCAATTATGCCTTTCTAAATACCTATAATTACAATAACGCAACTAAAATAATTTATGCTTCTCCCCCTCAACAAGGTCGATTAATTAACTTTTTAAATGGGGGTTGGTTTGAGAAATATATTTTTCAAAAAATTATTAGCTTACTACAGGAAAATAACCTTAAATTTTCCTGTGTAGTTAACCCCCAAATTAGCTTATCTAATGGTAATAATTTTGAATTAGATATTCTCTTTTTAATTAACGATAATCCCTTGTGGTTAGAATGCAAAACCGGAGATTATCAAGCTTATATTGTTAAGTATTCCGACTTTAAAAAACATTTATCGATCGGGAAAGAAAACTCCTGTTTAATCATTTTAGGATTACCCACTCACCTGACCCAAAAATTAACCCAACTCTATGAAATTACTGTTTTAAATGAAAACAATTTCTTAGACTATATCGAATTGCTACTCAAAGGAGAAATTCCCAAAAAACTATCTAAAAATAACTCCATAGTTAACCAAACCACGGAATTAAGTACCATTTTTAAAAAAGCGGGAATTCGTCCCTTACCAGAAATTAGAACCCTGATAATTACCGAAATACAAGAAGTGAAATTACCCCAAACCCTCATCGAAATCAAGAAAGAAATCTCTGACAAATTAACAGATATTTCTAACAATAAAATCCAAGATATTATCAATGTCTTATTGCAAAGTGGCTGCTTTTTAGATGAAAAAAAACAGCCCATAATTTCCTTTAAAGATAACGTTTATTCCCTCATTAGTAACGAGGAAAATGACTTAGAAACTCGCTGTTTAAACATCTATAAAGAAACTATTTTAGCCATGGATGAGAATTACTTTGCTTCCCCGGAAAATCTGAGAAATTTTCAAGGAATAGTAGGAAGTAGAAACGAAGCACTCAGAGACAACTAATTAATAGTAACTCAGCAATTAGTTACCCAATCTTCTGAATTTACAACCCAGAAGATTCGGGAGATTTATCAGTTACCAGTTATCAGTAGGAGTTAACGGCCGTTAACCATATACCACCTAAAAACTGTAGCTTGAAATAAGGAATATTTTTATTACTTCCCCCCTCGCGAGGGGGGGTAGGGGGGTACATCATTATTTTCTTCCCCTTGAAAGGAGAAGCTTTACACAGCTTTTTCTGGTCAAAAAAAGAATCCAGTACAATTACCTAAATTAGCAAAAGTGTCAAGAAAATTTGACAATTTGTTTTAAAAAATGTAAATAAAAGTAAAATTTAATTAACAATACTTATTAAAACTTAAAGCTCAGAAAGTAGGTTCATGGGTTATGATTAATCACAGTGAGAGTGTGATGAGAAATAAAAAACACACAACCAACATTAAGGACTAAAATATGACTGCAGTAGCACAGAGAAACACCACAGGATTACCTAGTATTTCTGGTCAAGAAAAAGAAATTAGCAAAATAGTTAATCACAATAATCCAGTATTTTTACCCAGAACAAATCTTACCCTCGATAATATTAAATCCGGTTTTGCTTGTGCATTACACATGCACCAACCCACCATTCCCGCAGGACATAATGGCGAATTAATCTGCAACCTCCAACATATGTTTGAACACCAAGGCGAAGGCGATAACCACAACGCCAGTGTTTTCGCTTGGTGCTATAGTCGAATCGCTGATTTTGTCCCTGATTTAGTAAGTCAAGGTTGTAACCCCCGCATTATGTTGGATTACTCAGGCAATTTGCTCTGGGGATTAGTCCAAATGGGGCGCAATGATGTGATTGACAACTTGAAAAAAATTACCTGCGATCGCACCTACCAACCTTATGTAGAATGGTTAGGTACAATGTGGAGTCATGCGGTGGTCCCTTCAACCCCCATCCCTGATGTAAAATTACAAATAGTTGCTTGGCAACACTACTTCGCCTCCATTTTCGGAGAAGAAGCGCTGTCGCGAGTTAAAGGTTTCTCCCCACCGGAAATGCACCTTCCCAACCACCCCGACACCCTGTATGAATACATCAAAGCCCTAAAAGAATGCGGCTATCGTTGGTTATTGGTCCAAGAAGGCTCAGTGGAACGTTTAGACGGCTCAGGATTGCACCATGACGATAAATACCTACCGAATCGTTTAATTGCGCGCAACTCCAAAGGCGAAACCATCAGCATTACTGCATTAATCAAAACCCAAGGCTCAGACACCAAATTAGTGGCACAAATGCAGCCTTATTATGAAGCAAAAAGCAGAGGCAGACAAAAACTAGGTAACAAAGAAGTTCCTTGCTTAGTAAGCCAAATTGCTGACGGCGAAAACGGCGGCGTAATGATGAACGAATTCCCCGGTGGATTCAACCCCGCATGGCATCAAATCAAAGGCGATCCCAGCACCGTTGGTTTTAACGGCACAGAATACCTAGAACTTTTAGACGCAGCCGGTATTACCGAAGCCGATTATCCTACTTGCCAAGGTGTTCAGCAACACAAAATCTGGAATCATGTTGACCCTAAAAACTCGACTCCCGAAGCTGTGGAAAAAGCCATTAAAGAACTGACAGCTAATGACTATCGCTTCCACATGGACGGTGCATCTTGGACAGATAATTTAAGTTGGGTTCAAGGCTATGAAAACGTTTTAGAGCCCATGAATGAACTTAGCGCCTTATTCCACAAAAAATATGATCCCCTCGTCGCTGCTGATCCCACCGTCACCCAAAGCGCTGATTATCAGGAAGCTTTACTTTACAATATGTTAGTCCAAACCAGTTGCTTCCGTTACTGGGGTCAAGGTACTTGGACTGATTATGCAAGGGAACTGTTTAACCGTGGTAAAGCAGTCATTAACCGTTAATAATTAACAATTTGAATATAATTGTGTTGGTGCTTACATAAAAATGTAACGCACCAATTTATTTTGTAGGGTGTGTTAATGAAAATGTAACGCACCTCTTGCTGTGTTAATAAAAATGTAACGCACCTCTTGCTGTGTTAATAAAAATGTAACGCACCTCTTGCTGTGTTAATAAAAATGTAACGCACCAATTTATTTTGAAACTTGGTGTGTTACGCTGTCGCTAACACACCCTACATTTTATTATTTTTAAGTGTATTTTATGTCATTGTTAAATCTTCAATCTACCCATAAATCTATTATTAATTATTACAATTTATTACAAAAGCTTGACAATTTACAGATTAAGCAGGAGTTATCTGTAAAACGCGCTTTTGAGGATGTTTTATCTGTTTGTTCTAGTCAGTTGGGTTGGACTTATGTTGCGGAGCAATCTGTTAAGTTTAATCAGAAAGTTATTGGCCCTGATGGGGTTATTATTCGTCAAGATACTCTTAAACACGGTTTTTGGGAAGCTAAGGGTAATTCCTCTAATTAGCAAGTGGAAGTTAGCAAGAAATTTGCCCAAAATTATTCAAAAAATAACATTTTATTGGGGTAATTGACCAATATCAAATAAAAACCGATAAAAGGAGCACAACAATAAATAATCCAAACAACTTAGAAAACGAACAATCTATATTAGAATTAATCGGCAAAATAGTAACAATTAGCTTAGAAACAGTTAAAATAGTAAAAGAAATAGGCAAAAATCCAATTTCTTAAAACAACTTAGGAAACCAACAGAAAACCCCTTAGCGCTCTTCTTTGCGGCTTTGCGCCTTTGCGTGAAATAATAACCAAAGTCTAGGAAACCAACAGAAAACCACTTAGCGCTCTTCTTTGCGGCTTTGCGCCTTTGCGTGAGACAAAAGTCCAAGACTAGGAAACCAACAGAAAACCTCACTACCTCAAAAGTTCGGTATTCACTACATTAACAGTAATTGCGCGAACTACTTAAATTTCGCTACATTAGCACTCAGTAAGGAAGAGTGCTAAGTTTAATCTGAAGCTCTACCGCTACATATAATCATAACCTAAATTATCACCGAGGATATTCTATGGCTGCTATTAGTATTAACGTTTCCACCGTTACCCCTTTAGGCGATCGCGTTTTCGTAAAAGTCAGCGCATCTGAAGAAAAAACCGCCGGCGGTATTTATTTACCCGACAACGCAAAAGAAAAACCCCAAGTTGGTGAAGTAGTTGCAGTTGGTGAAGGTAAACGCAACGATGATGGAAGTCGCTCTCCTGTGGATGTTAAAGTTGGCGATCAAGTTCTGTATTCTAAATATGCTGGTACAGACATCAAATTAGGTGGCGATGAGTATATCCTTCTCTCAGAAAAAGATATTCTCGCTAAAGTTGCTTAATCAATTTTCAATTTCGGTTCGTAGTTGGACTGCGCGTCCTACTGCAAATGGCAACTACAAACCCCAAATTTTCGGTAATTCACAACAATTAGGAGAAGATTAATAATGGCTAAATCTATTATCTATAATGACGAAGCACGTCGCGCACTCGAAAAAGGTATTGACATTTTAGCAGAAGCTGTAGCTGTTACCCTTGGTCCTAAAGGCCGTAATGTCGTTTTAGAGAAAAAATTTGGCGCACCTCAAATCGTTAATGACGGTGTCACCATTGCTAAGGAAATTGAATTAGAAGACCACATCGAAAATACTGGCGTTGCTTTAATTCGTCAGGCGGCTTCTAAAACCAATGACGTGGCTGGTGATGGTACTACTACCGCTACTGTTTTAGCTCATGCGATCGTTAAAGAAGGTCTCCGCAACTTGGCTGCCGGTGCTAACCCCATCGCCCTCAAACGTGGTATTGACAAAGCTACTGAGTATTTGGTAGAACAAATCAAATCCCACGCTAGACCTGTGGAAGATTCTAAAGCTATTGCTCAAGTTGGTACTATCTCTGCTGGTAACGACGAAGAAGTTGGCGCAATGATTGCGGCTGCGATGGACAAAGTAGGCAAGGAAGGCGTTATCTCTTTAGAAGAAGGTAAGTCCATGACTACCGAGTTAGAAATTACTGAAGGTATGCGTTTCGATAAGGGTTATACTTCTCCTTACTTTGTAACCGATACCGAACGCATGGAAGCGGTTTTTGAAGACCCATTCATTCTCATCACCGATAAAAAAATCACTTTAGTTCAAGATTTAGTTCCTGTTCTTGAGCAAGTTGCCCGTCAAGGCAAGCCTTTGGTAATCATTGCTGAAGACATCGAAAAAGAAGCTTTAGCAACCTTAGTTGTTAACCGTTTACGTGGTGTTTTAAACGTTGCAGCCATCAAAGCACCTGGATTTGGCGATCGCCGCAAACAAATGTTAGAAGACATCGCCGTTTTAACCGGTGGTCAATTAATTACCGAAGACGCAGGTTTAAAACTCGAAAACACCAAAGTAGAGCAACTTGGTAGAGCGCGTCGTATCAACATTACCAAAGACAGCACCACCATTGTGGCTGAAGGTAACGAAGTTGCAGTTAAAAACCGTTGTGAGCAAATCCGTCGTCAAATGGAAGAAACTGAGTCTTCTTACGACAAAGAAAAATTACAAGAGCGTTTAGCTAAATTATCTGGTGGAGTTGCTGTGGTTAAAGTTGGCGCAGCAACCGAAACCGAAATGAAAGACCGTAAATTACGTTTAGAAGACGCAATTAACGCCACCAAAGCAGCTGTTGAAGAAGGTATCGTACCCGGTGGTGGTACAACCTACGCTCATTTAGCACCTGGTTTAGAAACATGGGCTAATGCTAACCTCACTCAGGAAGGTTTAACCGGAGCTTTAATTGTCGCTCGCGCTTTAACCGCACCTCTGAAACGTATTGCCGAAAACGCTGGTCAAAACGGCGCAGTAATCGCTGAAAGAGTTAAAGAAAAAGAATTTAACGTCGGTTTCAATGCCGCTAATAACGAGTTTGTGGATATGTTTGAAGCGGGTATTGTTGACCCAGCCAAAGTAACCCGCTCTGCATTACAAAACGCAGCTTCCATCGCTGGTATGGTTTTAACTACCGAGTGTATCGTGGTTGACAAACCCGAAAGAGACAAAGCTCCTGCTGCTCCTGGTGGTGGTGGTGACTTCGACTACTAATTCTCCCAGAGAATAACCTAATCCTAGGGTGGGCAATGCCCACCCTATTTTGTTACAATAATATTTCACTATATTTTAAATTTAAAAAAAGGGTCTAAAAATGCAGAAAGTGCTGTTTCTATTTGCAGAAATCAATGATGATGATATTGATTGGATGATTTCCACTGGTAAATTGGCAATTGTTCCCAGTGGTACAGTTTTAATTGAACAAAATAAACCTATAGATTCTCTTTATATTTTATTAAAAGGTCAGGTATCAGTTTCTGTGACGGATGGTGAACATACTACCAATGTAGCCGAATTGAGTAGCGGTGAAATCTTCGGCGAAATGTCGTTTATTGATTCTGCTTTACCTTCGGCCACTGTTACCACCTCTATTGACTCAGAAATCCTGTCCGTGTCTAGGGAAAAATTAGCCACGAGATTAAATGAAGATATTGGTTTTGCTTCCCGTTTCTATCGCGCCATGTCGATTTTCCTATCTAGTCGTTTGCGCAAAACCATGAAGTATATTGACTATGATAAACAAGGACAAATTTCCATCGATAGAGACGAAATCGGTGCAGAATTACAACAAAGTGTTCCCTTCGCCAAAGCTCGCTATGATTGGCTCTTACGACATTTTGAAAACTTAGTAAGCTAAACGATATATAAAAAAAACTTATGAATTGAAAAAAAAACGACCTTTTTTTTGGTAGTTCGGGATTTTTTTCTGGGCGCTAGAACCTGTATTTTAGCGCGCGCCTTTTCCAACCTACACATATAATAACATAAAATGCAAGCTTTTTACCATTTTTGTTACAATTCTTAATATACATTGTTAAGAATTGTAACGAAAAAAGATATTTTTCCCCTTTATAGGTTATAATAATATTAATATTAGAATAGGATGGGTGTGTGTGTTAAGATACACCTTTGAGAGCAAATAAAAAATCTGGAAAAAGTCCAAAAAACAGCGATTTTTTTTTCAATACATAAGAAAAACTTATATAAACTTTGGAATCAAATAGAGAAATAAGGGATTAAGAGATTAAGATTGTTGTTCTAGTCGTTGGCGTGCTTCTTGTTTAATTTCCTCAATATTTTTGAGTTGACCTGGATCACTTTCTAGACCTTCGTGGCATAATTGCTGAATTTCCTCAATATTTTGCAACTGTATTAAACCCTTTTGTTTCCAGTCGCGTAACGCTTCCCGAATTACCTCGCTACTACTCACCTAATCTCCAGAAAGAACAGCATCATTGATTAAATGTGTCATTTCCCCTGGCAATGAGACGCTTATTTTCTGAACTTTGGACATAATCAATCTCAAAACTTACTAATTTTTCCTAAATAGTAGCAAAATTTCTTACTATTTTACTCAAAAATATTAGCTTAATTTAAAATACTCTTTTTTTCCACCAAGGAACATTCTGGTTTTCTTCTTTTTTTATGTCTTTAATAAGCTGTTTTAACTCGTTTATTTCGTGAACTTGTAAATTACCTTGACACTGCTTGATACCCTGTTTTACTATTTTTATGGCATCATCATATTGTTGATGAATCATATAAATTTCCATTAAAATTAGATATACATTTATATTATCTGGTTGCTTATTGATGATTTCAAAACAATCTTTCATCGCAACATCATATTTATTGAGTTTCATGTTTAAAGTAACTTTCATAAAACATGATTCAATTTGGTTATTATGTTTACCTATAGAGGATATATAATCCAAAATTCTAAGCTCATATTTCTTGATTTGATCAGAAGAAAAAATATCAATTAACCGATATATATTATCAACAACATATTCATCTTTTTTCAAAGTAAGTCCCACAGAAAATTTAACTAAAAATAAATTAATATCTGGCTTAATTTCATTAAGTGTTTCTGTGATATATTCTGTTAGATTAAAAATCTCTTCTTCATATTCTTCCAATTCTGAATAATTAAACAAATTAACAATTATATTAAGATTATCAATAATATTTATAAATTCTTGTTTTGCTAAAAAACACCGATTTAGCAATAAATAAGCCTCTAAATTTTTGCCATTATTTTTAATAATCTGAGAATAATCATTAATTGCTAATTCATATTTCTCTAATTCCATATATAAAGAAGCTCTGATAAAATAACCCTCAACATTGTCATTGGTTTTTTGAATAAAGTTATTACAATAAACTAGAGCTTGATCATATTTTTTCAACCCAGTTAATGCTTGTATTTTCAAAATAAATATTTCTTCTTCATTTTCATCATTATTATCCAGAGTTGATAGCAGTTCAAAATCGTTAAAAGCTTCTTGATATTTTTTAAACTCTAAGGAAATACATCCCCGCCAATAGATAGCAGGAATACAATCAGGAATCAGATTAATTACAGTATTAAAATCTTGTTGCGCTAATTGATATGATTTTAATTGGAGATAACAATAAGCTCTTCTAAAATAAATATCTGGGTCTGAATCATCAAGAGAAATACTTTTATTATAATCATTGATTGCCCGATTATATTGTTTTTGTAAAGCATAAATATGACCTCTATAATCATAGGCTTCAACCATTTGAGGACTTAAGTTAATAACCTTACTAAAATCACCAATTGCTTCTGTGTAATACTCGCAATCTGAATAAATACAACCTCTATAAAAATAAGCCTCTAAACATTCAGGATTTAATTCAAGAGCTCGATTAAAACTAATAATTGCTTCTTGATAATCTTCTTCTTTTAAACTTAATATTCCTTCAGATAAGTGTTCTTCATAATCATCAAAGAAATCCGCCACCTCATCCAATACATTATTAAAAAAATCCCCCACTTGTTCAACAAGAGAATTAGTAGCTTTCTTGGCATTAGATTCTGCTTTTGAACCTAGAGCTACACCAGTTGCACCAGCAACCAAAATAGCTGGAAGACTTAAAGGAGCAGTAATACCAACTAAACTAGCAACTACTCCACCAGTGGCCAAACCTGCTAAAGAGCCTCCTAATTTATTATTGTGATAATCTTCAGATGATAAGGTTTCTCCTAATATTTTTTTTGATAATTCTTTGGAAACTTCTAGACCTAATTCTATTGCTAATTCTAATTCTTCCATTTTAGCCACCAAAATATAACTAATTTTTATAAGTTAATTAATAAGGTGGGCAAACTTTTTAGGTAATTTTTAAGTTAATTAATGTTATTTTTTGCCCACCTTATCAGATAATTTTAGTCAAAAATTTTGCTTAGACCAAAGGCGGCCAAGCCCAAAATTGCACCGGCGGCAACAACAGGAGCAGCACCAACACTTACAGCAGTACCAGCAGCAGCAAGTCCCATATTACCGACGGTAGCGGCTACACCTGCACCAGCAGCAGCTCCACCTGCTGCATAGGTTGCCGCTTCTCCTGCATTATTTTTCTTTTTAGACATAAGCACCTCAATTTTAAAATCTTTAACATAGTTAGCAAAATTTCTAACTATGATCTATAATAAACCAAGTCAAGTTAGAAAAATACTAACAACCTATAGGAATTTGATTAGAATTTGGTAAGGAATTTTGTTGAGTTTGTTAATTTTTGTATCAAGTTAAGATTTTTTTTTGGGTTAATTTGATTTTGATATAGTTAGTAGGGTGCGTCAGATTGTTAATTTTTGTCTCAAGTTAAGATTTGTCGGTCTGATGCACCCTACAATTAGTTAGAATTATGTCAGAAATTTACTATCAATATTTCGCTATTGGTAATCTAGGCAAATTAAATGGTAACTATTTTGTATTATTTATCAAGTAGGGAGGCGATAATTACTAAATATTTTGTGTCACAATAAAGTTAATCTAAACTTGAAATAAGAGGAGTTTTAACTTAGTTTATGTTATTAACAGAACTTAAAAAACAGGCTCAAAATCTGACCATAAATGAGCGACTTGAACTGGTTAAAGATATTATTGAATCTTTACAAACCAACTCACAGGAATTAACAGATCGGGTGACTATTATTAAACAAATGAAAGGTTTATTAAAAACAGATCAACCTGCTCCTACTGATGAGGAAGTAGCGAATATCTTGGCCGAACATAAAATTAATAAATATCTCAAATGAAAGTCCTAATTGATACTAATATTATTTTAGATTATTTGCTGGAGCGTGAACCTTTTAGAGAAGATGCTGAATCCTTATTTATGGCGATCGCCTTGAGACAAATTACAGGATATGTAACAGCAACAACTTTAACTGATATTTTTTATATTGCATATAAACAAACTCGCAATATTCAATTAGCAAAGGAAGCGATCGCCAAAATATTAGCTATCATGGAAATTTGTCCGGTCAATAGAAAAGTTATTGAATCTGCTTTTAATTTTGACTTAAATGATTTTGAAGATGCGGTACAAATATTTTGCGCTATTAATGACAATTTAGATGCTATTGTTACTCGTGATTTGCGTGGTTTTTCTAGCTCTCCAATTCCCGTATTTTCTATAAGTAAATTATTGGAAAAAATTAATTAAAAAATAAAATTTATTCAGATAAATTAGGTTAAAAGTGAGTATGAAATTTAAAGATGAACAATTTACCGAAGCAGAAAAATATTGGGATTTAAAGACTCTTTATAGTGATTTATCGGTTGCAAAAGGTAGGCCTTTAACACCCATGGAAAAGTTACATTTGCGCGCTTTATTATTGGGTTATAGTCCTGCGGATATTGCGGAAAAGTTAGAGAAAAATCCTAATGGTGTGAAGACAGATTTATGTGCGAGTATTTATAAATATGTGAAACTTTTACTAGATAAATGTGAGGAAAGAATTGAAAGTTATCGTAGTATTTGTGACTGGTTAGAAACTGCGGGTTATCGTTGTCAATTGTCTGATAATGGTTTTATAAATGATAAAAGTATAGTTAATATAAATAATATAATTTGTAATATAACTAATGTTAGCTGTGAAAATAAATCACTGATAATTAATTTAAGTTTGCGGATTCCTACTGATAATAATTCCTTGGATATAGTGTTAGAAAGTTTAGAGAATAATGGGCAAAATTGTAATTAATTTTGCTGACAATTTTTCACAGTTTAACTATAGAAAAATTCGAGATTTAGCTTTAATAAAATACTCTAAATAAGCTGTTCACTTGGCCATATTTGGATAGGTGGTTTAAGCGTCAAATAGATACTTAAATCAATAAATCAACTATTGGATAATTAATCTAGTTAGAGGAGAAAACCTGATTATGATTTTTGTTTCTGATTTAGGATGCCATCATTTAGGATCGCTCTGGGATAGAAATCCTGTTATGATAAAATTACTTCCCTTGACCAAAAAAATGGGATTATAGCGCATGGCGCTCTCGTCAAAAGTATTAAGATTAGCATGGTTTCAAGGTTTAAATTCTGGTTTATTCAGCGCGAAAACTGCTATAAAGTGGGAATTCTCTTAGGAGACAAGCATTCTCTTTGTTGGCTTGACCAATCTTTCTTGCTTGTTCGAGAAACGAATCACAAAGTTTTTATAGCGATCGCATAAGATAGAGTAATTGTCAAGAAAATTAGACAAATTTTTGAGCAAAATTATTGCTAAGTTTGTAAGTTTAGTTACAATTAACTTTTATTAAATTTGTCAAATTATTGGTTAGTACAAAGTTAATCATTTTTAACCAAGTAGGGGAACTTTTTAGTATAAATCACGGGAATTAATAACAATGGATGCTCGTCATATTCAATTTTCTATGGATAAGTCAAATATTGATTTAGTCCAACTTCAAGAGTTATTTAATCTGACTGCTTTTTGGGCTAAAAATCGCAGTTTAGAGGATTTAGAAACGGTTATTACTAATAGTAATCCGGTGGTTTCTGTGTGGGATAATCAGAAGATGATCGGTTTTGCAAGAGCGACTTCTGATGGTGTTTATCGTGCTAGTATTTGGGATGTAATTATTCACCCGAATTATCAAGGTTGTGGGTTAGGGAGAAAATTAGTTGAAACTGTGATTACTCACCCCCATTTATCTAAGGTTGAACGGGTTTATTTGATGACAAGTTATCAACAAAATTTCTATAAACGTATTGGTTTTGAGGAAAATAAAACTACTACCATGGTGTTATTTAATTCGGTGGAAAATGAAACTTTGTTAAGCTCCGATTTAATTCAAGAAATAATATCAGTTTAATGTTTAATAATGGTGGGTAACTATGGAATTTTCAGCTAAATTTTTGCTTAATAAATTATTTCAGACTAACCCACCCGACTTCGGTAAGAAACATTGTATTCTCGTTAAGTTTTTTTGCGGACTAATTAATAACAATTTTCCTCCCATTGTCTCGATTAAATTTTGACATAACATTAGTTTCATTCCGGGGGAAAATTCTATTTTTTGACTAAATTTTTTAACTGCTTCTGGTGTGGTTTCTGGTTGCTCTTCTAATAAGTTCACTGACTCACTCCATTTATTACTTTCACTATCAAAATTAAGGTTTATTTCTAATAAGTTTGAGTCGAAAATATTAGTTTCTACTCTGATATTCCCATTTTCCATTAAAGAAATTCCTGTATCTATTAAGGTAATTAATACCTGTTTTAATCGTTTTTCATCTGCTAAGACTTTAAGGTTTTTTTGGGGATAAATTATTGATAATTTTAGATTTTTATGAGCAGCTTGTAAATGGACTAAATTATAAACAATTGCTAATATTTCCTTTAATTCTAATTGTTTTATCTCTAAAATATTTGTCCCATATTCTGTTTTTGAAACCTCGATAATCTGGTCTATTAATTTCATTAATTTCAAGCTTGATTGATGAGCTTGATTAATAAATTCTCTCTCTTCCGCCCGACTTTCACATAAGTCTGATAAAATTAATTGATGTAGAGAGATTAAACTACTGAGGGGCGATCGCAATTCATGGGAAACCCTGGCTAAAAAACCTGTTTTAAATTGACTCATTAAAGCGGCCATTTGATAAGCTAAAAGTGCTTGTTTTAAATCTTCATTCATAAAAAAGTGTCCCCAGTAATTATTAAAAAAGCGGATTTTTCAATAGTTAAAAATAGTGGGTAATAAAGTTCGTTACGCAAGTAGAAAGTCATGGATTATATTATCCATTATCTTAAATATGCAATCCAATTATACCTTTTATTACCCAAAAAATTTGGCTAAAAACCTCTTTTTTGAAGAGGAAAATAAAGATAATCTTTATTTTCCTCTTCAAAGATCATTTTAACGCCAATTTGTCCAATCTTGATTAAAAATTGAAGTACCAGGGAAAGCGGTAGGATTGCCTGTATTATTCAGCAATTGTTGTAACCTTCTTAAATCAGGTTCAGTTTTGGGTAAATCATCCACTAATTGATAGGGGAAAAGGTCATTATCCATGGCAAAAACCGCCGTAATTCCCGCTGCTGCACCTGCTGACCATTCAAACGAGTGGACGCGATAGGCTGCTGCAGCAATGTGACTGGTGGCAATGCTTTTCCCTGCAACCAAGAGATTGTCGAGTTTCTGGGGAATCAACGCGCGCAGGGGAATTTGGAAAGGATAAGCTTGACCTTGACCTTTTCTTTCACCTTCGCGTTCCGTATTGCCGGGGGTTTCCGCTGGTGATAAGGTCATACAGGGGTGAACATCGATGGCATAGTGACCAATACCCACAGAATCGGGGAAAACTTGGGCGCGAGTGCGATATTTCGCCTCTTCTGGCGTAATTTGACCCGATATAATTGACAAAATCTCATCTTCAGCTAAAGCCGATCGCACTTTGGCGTAAGATTCCTCACCCAAAAGCTGTTGATAGTCATCTTTGCGAAAATCATTGCGGGAAATATCAATTTCTGCGACCATAAAACCTTCGGGATAACCCAAGGAAGGCCGACCAATAATTCGACGACCTTCGCGCATATATGGGTATTTAGACAAGCCATGCGCTGTACCCATGGGGGAGTCAAAACCCTTTAAAAAGCGATATTCGGGGTGAGTTTTCTTGACTCCCTCCCCTAATTGAGAATCTGTTGTACCAGCTACCAACCAATGAAAAAAACCTAGGGCTTTTTGTTCAGCTTTTCTGAGGGCATCTTGACGAAAGCCTCCCATCCAGCCGCCGGAGGCTAGTTGGCCTGTTGCTTCTAATTGGTCTCGGGAATAGATATGGTTATCTGTGGATGTGCCAGGGCGATAATCGTTGCCCCAGGTCCAGTTTTGCATAGAAATATCGCCGACGGTGGGGGAAGTAAAGGAAATTCCGCCGAATTCGTCTTGTTTTCCTTTTTGGGGACTCCAAATTCGTCTGTAGGTAAACACCAAGTCAAAGTTTGCCAATCGTGGCAACTCGTAGCTGTAATAGGGCTCATATTCGGGATAAAATGACGGCATTTCATGGGTTTGAGGCTCTTTTGTCTTCTCCATTGCGAAGGTGTAAGTAAACCCCTGAGTGCAGTAAGGATCAGCAGTTGCGCTGGAGGAGGATGGTTCTTCGTAGCTGCGAGGGTCAATGCCAAGCTTGTAGGGTACGTCAGCTAAACCAATTAATTCCCCTGTTTCAGTTGCGTCAATAACATACCATTGAGCGGATTTCTTATTATTAGACTTGGGAATAAATTTGATAATTTTCTTCTGTAAACGGTCAGAATTTTGATAGGTATAAGCATCATTAAATATCTCTGATAAAGGTTCAGTATTTAACTGGGGAGTGTTAGGTTTAGGACTATGTTGAATGGCAATACTGCTATCAATTTGTGAACCGTTTATCTCCAATTCTTTAATAACAGTTGAAGGATACCATTTTAAATTTCCTTTCCCTTTTTTAGCCGCCTTTTTTAACTCATCTAAGAGCAATTTATGGCCATCAGATGGTAAATAACAAGACTCACTTACCCAACAATCTCCGGGGTTTAATTTGCCATAATATTTATTAATTTTTTCCCTAAATTCTAAATAACCTCGGGGGTAAAATAACTTTTCTCGCTGTGTTGGTCTTTCATCCAATGCTGATGTTCCTTGGGAGGAAATTTGCCCTCCTACCCAATCTGTGAGTTCAGTTAAACAAACAGTTTTTCCCGCTAATAAAGCTTCATATGCTGTCGCAGAGCCAGACAACCCAGATCCAGCTACCAATAAGTCACATTCGACCGTTTCGTCAATGGGACGAGGAGGTGCTGCAAATACGGGATTAATTGATTCCCAAACGATTAAAGTTATTGGTAAACTCAACAGCGATTTTTTCCAAAGATTCATAAGTAGGATTTAGTAAATTATTATAACTAATAATTTACCATATTTAAGATTATTGAGATAAGATAAAAAATGACTTAAATTTTTAAGCCATCAAATACGGAAAATTTAGTTGTTATGAGTTATGATAGCATTTTAAAATTTTTAGTGGAAGATTCCCCCGAAATTTTTGCCCATTGGTTATTAAATGTTGACCCTAATAGTGAGGTAAAAATCCTCAATGTGGAGTTAAATTTAGAGCCAATTCGAGTTGATGGTTTATTTTTTCTTACTGTCGCAAATCGCATTTTGCATTTGGAGTTTCAAACTTCTCCCTAATCTCAACCTCCCATTCCTTTGAGGATGTTAGACTATTGGATCAGATTATCTCGACAGTATAATTCTCCCATTGAACAAGTGGTTATTTATCTTAAACCTAGCTCATCAGGGGACGTTTTTATTAATGAGTTCATTGGCGAAAATACCTATCATCGTTATCGGGTGATTAGAATTTGGGAGGAAAATGCCGAGAATTTATTGAAGTATCCTGCGTTGCTACCTTTGGCAGTTTTAGCAAAGACGAATAATCCAGAAAATTTATTACAACAGGTTGCAAATAAAATAGATACAATTGAGAATAGAAGGGAGAAAGTTAATATTTCTACTTGTGTACAATTGTTAGCAGGAATTAAGTTTGATTTAGCTCTAATTAATACTTATTTTCGGGAGGATATTATGCAAGAATCGGTGGTATATAATAGCATTCTTGAAAAAGGTTTGCAAAAAGGTGTTCAACAAGGTTTACAACAATCTATTGAGCGAGAAAAAGGCTTAGTTTTACGCTTAATTAATCGTAATTTCGGAGGAATTTCTCCCAATTTATCCGAGAGAATTAAACAATTATCTTTAGATGAATTGGAAAATTTAACCGAAGCTTTATTTGATTTTAAATCAGAATCTGATTTAGTTAATTGGTTAGATTCTCATTAGATATAAACTATAGTAGGGTGGGCAATTAATAACAAATTATCAGGTATTTTCTTAAACCTTAATAATTGCCCACCTTGCTTTTAATTAATAATATATCTAAAGGTTAAATTAATTCTTGGTGCTACTTGTTTACTGGTTTTTGGTATTTGATGAAGCCAATATTTTTGGGCTTCACCTGCCATTAATAATACACTTCCATGACTTAAATTAAGCTCAGATTTACCGTAATTATTTTTATCCTTTGGTTTAAACATAAAACGTCGAGTTTCACCAAAACTAACGGAAGCAATGACGGGATTTTCGCCCAATTCTGGTTCATCATCGCTGTGCCAAGCAACGCTATCTTTACCATCTCTATATAAGTTAATTAACACACTATTAAAATTAACTTTGGTGATATTTTTTAGCTTATTTTTTATTATTAATAATGGCTCATTCCACGGGTGCGGTTGCATAGTTATCTTTGAATAAGTGTAAATTTTACCTTCATCTCCATACCAAGAAGTTAAGCGAGGAATTGGATTAGTTTGGCCATATAAAGTAATATAATCTTGTTGCCATTTAACCTGTTTATACAATTTTTGATATAAAAAATCACTGGTATTTATATCAAAAAAATTAGGATAATAGTTAATATCTGCATGGGCAATCGGTAATTGTTTTACAGTTAAATTGTCACTAAAAAGGTCAAATTGTTGGTCAATCATAATGATAAAATTTTAAATAATGTTATATTAATAATAATCTATATTTAACTTAAAAATAATGGCAATTACTCCCCTAAATACTGATACTAATTTAATTATCTCAGGTTTTCATGCCATGAGCGAACCCTTGCGCTTACAAGTGATAGAATTACTACGAGAAAAAGAATTATGTGTCTGTGAATTGTGCGAAATTTTAGATGTTTCCCAGTCTAAATTATCTTTTCACCTCAAAAATCTTAAAGATGCTAATTTAATCATTCCGCGTCAAGAAGGCCGTTGGATTTATTATCGCTTAAATTTAGCTCAATTTGTGGTTTTAGAGCAGTATTTAGCGGAATATCGCCGTTTTAGTCCTATTTTACCTGGCCGTAATTGCTAAAATTTTGTCATTAGTTAACCTTTTCTTTAACCTTAATTAAAGTCAATCATCAATATTAATTGATATAAGATTATCATGCTAAATTTAACGCAAATATGAGTCAAAATTTATTGTCGAAATTAGCTATTGTTGCTGTTACCGTCGCCTTAAGCAGTTGTAGTCAAGCTGAAACAACCCAGCCTAAATCAATTAAAATTGATGGATCAAGTACGGTTTATCCCATTACCTCGGCTATATCAGAAAAATTTAATACAAATCCGAATCTCAAATCTCCCATTACCGTTGATTTTTCTGGTACAAGTGGCGGTTTTAAAAGCTTTTGTAAGGGAGAATCAGATCTTAGCAACGCATCTCGACCTATTAGTGCAGCCGAAATGATTGAATGCAAAAACAATCAAGTTGCCTATATTGAACTTCCGATCGCCTTCGATGCTTTAACCGTAGTGGTCAACAAAGAAAATAGCTGGGTTGACAGTGTCACCATGGCTGAATTAAAGAAAATGTGGCAACCCGAAGGGGAGAAAAAGGTGACAAAATGGAAACAAATTCGGGAAACTTGGCCGGATAAACCCTTAAATTTATTTGGTCCGGGCAAAGATTCGGGAACTTTTGACTATTTTACCGAAGTAGTCAACGGCAAGGTTGACGCAAGTCGTCAAGACTACGTTTATAGTGAAGATGATCTGGCCTTAGTTAATGGTGTTAGTCAAGACCCCAACGCTTTGGGTTATTTCGGCTACAGTTACTATGAGAAAAATGAAAACAAATTAAAAGCAATAGCAATAGATAATGGTCAAGGTGGAATCATACCTTCACCAGAAAGCGTGGATAATGGTCAATATCAGCCTCTATCTCGCCCATTGTTCATTTATATTAACGCTAAAGCTGCCCAAGAAAACCCCGCTCTCAAAAACTTTGTGGAATTTTATTTAAAAGAAGCTCCGGAAGTAGTTCGTCAAGTTGGCTATATTCCCCTATCAGAGGAAGGTTACAAATTAGCAACAATTCACTTTCAAAGGGGAAAAGTAGGCACAGTTTTTGACGGGAAATCCGCATTTAACCTCACCATGGGGGAATTGTTGCGCAAACAGGCTACCTATTAGTCGGGCGATTGCTATTTAAGATCAAATTGTATCAATCAAGATTATTTGATATATAATTTTAGGTGACATATCAAATAATTTTGATGCTACTATAATTTATGGAAAGTTCACCAAGTAATGCCAAAGCAGTAAAAGCTGGCGGAAATCTGAGTTTTTTCGAAAAATACCTAACTGTTTGGGTTTTCTTATGTATTTTAGGGGGAATTGGTTTAGGAAAATTATTTCCCGACTTGGCAAAAACTTTAGACAATATGAGTCTTTATAATGTGTCAATTCCCATTGCTATTTGTCTATTTTTTATGATGTATCCCATCATGGTAAAAATCGACTTTACCCAAGTAAAAAAAGCGGCTCAAACTCCTAAACCTGTACTCTTAACTTTAGTAGTAAACTGGTTAATAAAACCTTTTACCATGGTGGTATTTGCCCAAGTATTTTTAGGCGGTTTATTTAAGCCTTTATTAACAGCAACAGAGCTAATTAATGGCCAAGAAACAACATTAGCAAACTCCTATATTGCTGGTGCTATTTTATTAGGAATTGCCCCTTGTACAGCCATGGTTTTAATGTGGGGTTATTTGTCCTATAGTAACCAAGGTCATACTTTAATTATGGTGGCAGTAAATTCTTTAGCAATGTTATTTTTATATGCTCCTTTAGGGAAGTGGTTACTCTCAGCAAGTAACTTAACTATTCCTTGGCAAACTATCGTTTTTTCTGTGCTAATTTATGTCGGTATTCCTTTATTTGCAGGAGTTTACAGCCGTCAATGGATTATGAAAAATAAGGGGAGAAAATGGTTTGATGAGAATTTTTTACATTATCTTTCTCCCATTTCCATCGCCGCTTTATTAATAACTTTAGTCCTACTTTTTGCCTTTAAAGGTGAGTTAATTGTTAACAATCCTTTGCACATTTTGTTAATAGCTGTTCCTCTATTTATCCAGACTAATTTTATCTTTTTAATTAGTTATGTAATCGCTTGGAAACTAGATTTAACCTACGAAGATGCCGCACCAGCTGCCTTAATTGGTGCTAGTAATCATTTTGAAGTTGCGATCGCCACTGCGGTGATGTTATTTGGCTTAAATTCGGGAGCAGCTTTAGCGACAGTAGTCGGGGTATTAATTGAAGTTCCAGTGATGTTAATGTTAGTGGAATTTTGTAAAAAAACGGCATTTTGGTTTAAACGAGAACCAGAAAAAGCAACCCTATTTGACCCACGTTGTGTTAATTATCAGCAATAGTTTTTACTAATCAGAAAAAGGGGCTCTTTATTAATGACAAAATTCGCTCATCCTCCCCGTATTTTATTCCTTTATGGTTCGTTGAGGGAACGTTCCTATAGTCGTTTATTGGCGGAAGAAGCCGCAAGAATTATTACGGACATGGGTGCCGAAATCAAGTTTTTTGATCCCATGGAATTACCGTTACGGGGTCAAGTTGACGAATCGCACCCAAAAGTGCAGGAATTGCGGGAACTTTGCCACTGGTCAGAAGGTCAAGTCTGGTCTTCCCCTGAAATGCACGGCAATGTTACGGGTATTTTGAAAAATCAAATTGATTGGATACCCTTAGAGATTGGTTCAATTCGGCCAACACAGGGCAAAACCCTTGCAGTGATGCAGGTTAGCGGTGGTTCACAATCCTTCAATGCGGTTAACACGATGCGAATTTTAGGAAGATGGATGCGAATGTTTACCATTCCTAATCAATCTTCCGTGGCCAAAGCTTACCAAGAGTTCAATGAGGATGGCACGATGAAAGATTCACCTTATCGCGATCGGGTAATTGACGTAATGGAAGAACTTTACAAATTTACCATGTTATTGCGGGATCAAGTGGATTATTTAACCGATCGCCACAGTGAAAGAAAGGAAAAAATGACTCAAAATACCTAATGATTTTGGGTTTAATTACTATTAGTTTAGAGAGAAAAAATGAAAAAAGTAATGTTTGTATGTAAGAGAAATTCCTGTCGTTCACAAATGGCAGAAGGTTGGACAAAAGAATTAGGAAAAGGTAAAATAGAAGTGACAAGTTCTGGTTTAGAAGCGTCAAGAGTTCATCCTCAAGCAATTGAAATAATGTCAGAAGTTGGTGTTAATATTAATGAGCAAACTTCTGATCCTTTAAGTAACTTTAAAGCAGAAGATTATGACATTGTAATATCGCTTTGTGGTTGTGGTGTAAACTTACCCCAAGAATGGGTATTAAGGGAAATATTTGAAGATTGGCAATTAGAAGACCCTGACGGTAAATCCTTAGAAATATTCCGAAAAGTTCGGGATGAAATTAAGGAGAAAGTCACGAATCTAATTAATAATTATTGTTAATATAGCATTTTTAGTTGATATTTGGCCTCTTTTTCCCCCTCTCCCTGTGGGATGAGGGGGTTAGGGGGTGAGGGCTAAAAATAATTAATAATTCTGAATTGTTAATTGTTTTAAACGGTTTGTTTCTAACTCTAAAATGCGGTAGTGTATTTTATGTAGTGAAACTAAAATTAAGTCGATAGTAATTCCTCATTATAATGAAGGATAAAATAGATAATTGCTGCTTCATGATTAAAGAA
>JAABRE010000168.1 GCA_011391125.1 Synechococcales cyanobacterium S06 | reverse complement strand
GTAAACATGGCAAAAGAATATTTACTAAAGTTCTTTTGCTATTTTATCATTAAAATTACCCCAATTTTCACTTCTTTTTTTTACCTTTCACCATTTCTGGGTGGGTTACAACGGATTTTTAAGGTGAAATTATGGCAAAATTTATCGCCGTCTAACCCACCCTACAGTTATTTTTAGTTTAATTTTTCGATGAAATATCCTTTTATAAAACAAGCAAGTGAGGAAGATTGTGGGGCGGTTTGTTTAGCGACGATCTCCCTTTTTTATGGTAAGAATTATGCCATAAATCGAGTTAGGGAAATGGTGGGAACTGGGCAAAAAGGGACTACATTATTAGGTCTAAGAAGGGGAGCAGAAAAGTTAGGTTTTAATGGTCGTTCAGCTAAAGCAAATGCGGAAATTGTTAACCAATTAAATGAGATTACTTTACCCGCAATTATTAATTGGCGGGGTTATCATTATGTAGTTTTATATGGTCAGAAAAATAAGCAATATATTATTGCTGATCCGGGGGTAGGAATTAGGTATATTTCTAAGGAAGAATTATTAGAGAATTGGTATGAGGGAATAATTTTATTATTAGAACCTGATCCTATTAGATTTAGCGAAGAAAAAGAGGATCAAGTTAAAGGTTTTGGGCGTTTTTTTCGGCGAATTATTCCCTATAAAAACGTCTTATTTTTGGCGTTAATTATTAACTTAGTTTTAGGGTTATTATCCTTAGCTTCGCCATTTTTTATCCAAATTTTAACCGATGATGTGTTAGTAAGAGGTGATACAAAAATCCTTAAAGGGTTGGCGATTGCGATTATTGCAATGACCATTGTAAGCAGTAGTTTGAGTTTTATACAGGCTAATTTAATTGCGCAATTTAGCCAAAGATTACAGTTAGGATTAGTGCTGGAATTTGGACGTAAAATCTTAAGATTGCCGTTAAATTACTATGAAGCGAGAAATAGTGGTGAAATTGTTAGTAGGTTACAGGATATACAGGAGATTAATCAGTTAGTTTCCCAAGTGGTTACCAATTTACCAAGTCAATTTTTTATCGCCTTAATTTCCTTTGGATTTATGTTATTTTATAGCTGGAAATTAAGCTTAGTCGTGGTAGGTTTAACCGTATTAACTACCCTAGTAACTGTCATTTTTATCCCGATTTTACAGCAAAAAATCAGGAATGCTTTGGTATTCGACAGTCAAAATCAAGGGGTATTAGTGGAGATATTTAAAGGAGCATTAACCTTAAAAGTTATCACCGGTTATAATCAATTTTGGGAAGAATTGCAAAGGAGATTTGGTCGGGTTGCCAAATTAGTTTTAAACGTGATTCAAATAGGAATAATTAATAGCACTTCATCGGGTTTAATTTCAGGAATTGGGGGAGTAATAATCTTATGGTATGGTAGCACCTTAGTAATAAAAAATGAGTTAACTATTGGGCAATTATTAGCATTTAATAGTATGAATAGTAACTTTAATAACTTTATTTCATCAATAATTAGTTTTATCGACGAATTTACGAGGGTTAAAACAGCAACTCAAAGGATTAATGAAGTAATTGATCATCCTGCCGAAGAAGAAATCGAAGATAATAAACCTTTTGTGAAAATATTAGATAAGGCCGATATAAATTTAAGTGAAATTAACTTTTTTCATATCGGAAGAGTGGGATTATTAGAAGATTTTACCGTGATAATTCCGGGGGGAAAAGTAACAGCAATTATCGGAAAATCCGGCTGCGGAAAAAGTACAATTGCTAAATTATTAACAGGATTATATAAACCCCAATCAGGTAACATTTGTTTAGGGGATTATAACCTAGATGATTTAAGCTGTTACGCATTTAAACGACATTAATAGAATTGCCTTTGTTTTTAAGTTTACGCTCCCAGTTAATAATTAGTTCCCCTTCATTTAAAAGTCTATGTAACAAAAATTCTAAGTCTTCAATAGATGTAAAAAGACGATTAGCAATATGCTCTTTCGCTGAATGCCATACCAATTCAATTAAGTTATAGTCAGGGCTATATTCAGGCAAAAAT
>JAABRE010000167.1 GCA_011391125.1 Synechococcales cyanobacterium S06 | reverse complement strand
TCTTGAGACTAAAAAACAATGGTCGGCTATTACCGATATTTGCCAAAAAATTGACATTGATTTACGAATTGGTAAGTTTAATAAGGAGAGCTGGAAATCCGATTATTTTGGTATTTTAAATGGCAAATCAGAGCGAAATTTAGCACCGATACTAACCACAGTAAATTTAAAAAGTATTTGGGAAAATTACAAGTCAATAAATCAAGATTCCGCTAACCCTGTAACAATAAAAACCACTTGGCATTTAATAGATCAGAGAATCTCAATTATTGAGAACACAGATTCATCACTCTTAGAATTAGAAAATATTGAGGAGTTTATTAACATATTAAAAAGCAAGTACGCATTAACTACAGTAATTGTAGATTTAGTAATAATAAATGCGGCGATTAATCTGGCTATTAAGCAAAAAAAAATCACTCATAATCCACTATCTGTAATCTTAAGTGCTATGCAGAAAACGAGGGTAAAAAAGAAAGTCAAAGCCTATTCAGTAGAAGAAGCTAAACAGATAATCGAGTGTTTTTATAACTGTAATTACCCGATTAAAAGCGGACAAGGAACTTTAAAAGATGGCACACAAAGGACCTATTATTTTCGTAATAGCAAGGGGATTGCACTGCATTATGCTCCGTTAATTGAGTTTAGATTTTTAACAGGATGTCGCCCTTCTGAAGCCTTCGCTTTAACTTGGGAGGACATTATTACAGTGGGGACCCGCTCCTACATTAGATTTAATAAAGTTTATCGCAGAGATTGCTTATTAGAAGGTACTAAAAACGGTGTCGAAACTCGCTTGTTTCCTATCAATAATCAGTTAAAAGAATTACTTGATAGAATCCCTAAAAATCCGAATAAAAGCAATTTGATTTTTACTCATCATAGTAATAATTATTATTGTCAAGAAAGAAGTCAAGGGTCCCCAAATAACATTTTTAAAAGTGTAGTTGAAGGATTGGTTAAAGATGGTCTGGTATCGCAGTATTTGCCATTTTATAATGAACGACATACCTTCGGGACACATTTAGTAAGATCAGGGAAAGTCGACTTAAAAACGGCAAGTCAGATAATGGGAAACTCTCCCGAAGTTTTGATGAAAAATTACCTCGCACCGAACCATGACATTGATCTACCAGAGCTATTTTAACCTAAACCTCATTTAATGATTTTGGCGACAGCATAGCTACCTAGCCACGTTGCCGATAAATCAAAAAATGACCACAATTGTTGTCAAAATATTTGAATTAATTTGAAATTATTAACTTGATCCTATTAAGAAAAAATACCTGCGGAAATTGATGGAAACTCTTCGTACTTATATGGAGACTATAGTGTCCATATATAAGTACCATGAACTGAAAGCACCGATTTTAAACGCTGTCAGTGCGTGATACATTGTCAGCACCCTTAAGGGGGTAAAGGAATGTACCGAAGGTTTTTTGACAAAATAAAACACTAACCAACAAATAAAGGGAATTCCCCTATTTTCCCAAATAATTCATACATAGCAAGGGGTTCAGCGTTTTTTGACCTATTTTTAGTAGATAGCAACTACACTGCTTAATCAATGTGGGTAAGCTTGACTAAGCACATTAATTAAAGTGGAATCTACAAATTATATATATATATGCAAAGTATGTGGTAAATTCAATCTGTACGTATGCGCATATATAGATTGAATTTACCACATAATAGTATCATTAAGTCAAGTATAGGACAGGATTGCGCAATCAAACATTTTATTTGATGAGTCAAAACAGTAGTGCTTTTATTTACAACAGGGTAAAATGGTTTTAAAACGTTGCTATAGCCTTGTTTCGAGCATTTATTAGGTAATTAGCAAAATTAAGCTGATAACCAATAAAAAGCCCCAAAGCCTTGCTATACAAGAGATTCGGGCTAAATTTCACAGATTAAATAATTACCACCATGGTGGCAATATTTCTTTAATAAGATTCGGGCTAAATTTCACCGATTAAATAATTACCACCATGGTGGCAATATTTCTTTAATATTCACAAAACAATTCATTTCTTTAGACCTCTTGCGAAACTATTTTTTTCTTATGAATTGATATTCGTGATTAATTTCATAATTATAGATACCTGAAATTAAATTAAATCTTAATCTAAAA
>JAABRE010000166.1 GCA_011391125.1 Synechococcales cyanobacterium S06 | reverse complement strand
TTCAAGAAAAAGGCAGAAAAAAATTGAAAAAAAGAGTAAATCTTATTGTAATAAAGGCAATAGGAGTGTTTTTGCTGTCAAAAATTAGTAAATAATAGCAGATGACAAATAATTAATAATGTTGATCGTTTAAAAATCGAAAAAAGAGCTAATAAAGATAAAAGTTTTGCTCTTTCTTTCGTTTAAATTTTGAGAATGAAAACACCCTGCTAAAGAGCCTTGGAATTATTTTTTGAAACAGCATTTAGTCAGGAAATTAATGACAGATTACCTGGGAAAATTTATATAATTCGTTTGGAGGTTTCCGTTGGGTAAATTGTGTATTTTATCAGGGAAATAAGTCTATTTTATACTATCAAAATATGTTTTATTCAAGTACGTTAACTCGTAAATATACGGAGTTTGCTGTAGCTTAAATTTTCTTGACCATTATAGGGTAGGTAATTACAAATCAATTATAATGGGATATATTAGGTTGATAATAATTGCATATCCTACCTTGATTTAAGTTAAATTACACCTTTATTAATAATTTACATTATGCCCTTAAGTTGGAACGAAATTAAAAATCGATCGCTCACATTTTCCCAAGAATGGGATCAGGAAACCTCAGAAAATGCGGAAGCAAAATCGTTTTGGGATGGTTTTTTTAATGTGTTTGGTGTGTCCAGAAGACGGGTTGCTACTTTTGAGCAATCAGTAAAAAAATTAGCTCAAAAACAGGCTTTTATTGATTTACTTTGGAAAGGAGTTATCTTAGTCGAACATAAATCACGGGGAAAAAACCTTGATAAAGCATTTCAACAGGCGGGCGCAAAGCGTGCCTTTGGCAGCGATTATTTCCCCGGATTAAAGGATTATGAATTACCAAAATATATCCTAATTTCCGATTTTGCGCAGTTTAAATTGTACGATTTAGACACAGATAAAACCACGGAATTTGAGTTAAAAGATTTTATTAACAATGTTCATTTATTTGACTTTATTGCGGGGTATGAAAAGCGCGTTTATCAAGACGGAGATCCTGTTAATATAAAAGCAGCGCAATTAATGGGAGAACTGCACGATCGCCTGCAAAAAGTCGGTTATACTGGCCATGAATTAGAAGTGTATTTAGTGCATTTATTATTCAGTTTATTTGCTGACGATACCGGTATTTTTAACAAAGGAATTTTTCAAGAATATCTTGATTTACACACTAAACCTGATGGCAGTGATTTAGGGATGCACTTGGGTTATATTTTCCATATTTTAAATCAGCCAGAAGACAAAAGATTAACAAATTTAGACGAAAATTTAGCGCAATTTCCTTATGTAAATGGTAAATTATTTGAGGAAGTTTTACCTCCTGCATCCTTTGATTCCGAAATGCGGGAAATGCTATTGAAATCCTGTGCATTAGACTGGGGTAAAATTTCACCAGCCATATTTGGCTCAATGTTTCAAGCAGTCATGAATCCGAATCAACGACGGAATTTAGGAGCGCATTATACCTCGGAAAAAAACATTCAAAAGTTAATTAAACCCCTGTTTTTAGATGCTTTATATAATGAGTTCAACAAGATAAAAAATAACAGCAATAAATTACAGGAATTTCACCAAAAAATTGCCTCATTAAAATTTCTTGATCCTGCTTGTGGATGTGGTAACTTTTTAATAGTTATAGTGATTCCAATTAAGATTAAAACAGTTGAAAAATAGGTTCGTAGTTGCGCTTTAGCGCTTCTTAGGACTAAAGTCCAACAACAAACTAAAAACTTTTGTTTAATTTTTATTTGGAATTATTATAGTTATCGAGAATTACGGGAATTAGAGATATTAATTTTAAAAGAATTGTATAAACAAGAGCAATTTCTTGACATAAAATTGTTTATAAAAGTGGATGTGGATCAATTTTTCGGGATAGAATACGATGAATTTGCCGTCAGAGTCGCCGAAGTGGCATTATGGTTAATTGACCATCAGATGAATTTGAAAGTAAGTAACGAATTTGGGCAATATTTCGTCAGATTACCTTTGAAAAAATCAGCGACAATTATCCATGGAAATGCTTTGCGACTTGATTGGGATTTTACCTCCCTAACCCCCCCTTGAAAGCAGGGTGTTTTCATTCTCAAAATTTAAACGAAAGAAAGAGCAAAACTTTTATCTTTATTAGCTCTTTTTTCGATTTTTAAACGATC
>JAABRE010000165.1 GCA_011391125.1 Synechococcales cyanobacterium S06 | reverse complement strand
TTCTGGTAATATTCATCTTTTTGAGAGCGTAAAAAATCGCATTTATTCTGACATTAAATTTTTGTGCTCTGTCAATTAATCGAGCATCAGGATTTTCGCGAACATCTTTTTCTAAAGCCTTCCAATCTAGTTTTCTTTGACGACGTTCTACTCGAATTGGTGAGAGATTTTTTCTTTTTAACCATTGATAAATAGTGGTTCTTGATACTTGGTAAATTTGTGATGCTTTCGTGACACTTCCACCTGTATTGACATAATTTACTACTATCTTTCTTAAATCAAGACTATAAGACATAAGTTTACTAATAAATATTTTTTTTCCTCTCTAATTTTACCATATTCTGTTTTTTTTTAAATTGGAATTACTATATAAAATAAGTTGGAATAAAGACAAGAACAATGTTGATTATTTTAATTGATCGACTGTCATGATCAAATGCATTAAGAAGTTGGAAACCAATTGAGGTTATTGGTGTGGTTTCCGTCAGATAGATTTCCCATTGTGTCATTTCACTTAGTCCCACAACTAAATAACTGACTAATGCCATTAAGTAAATTGCGACGATCGAGAAAGATTTTACATTCTGCAAAGCGTATTTTACTTTCATATCTTCTAAAGCTTTTGTTTTATTATTGCCTAGTGATGTAATCATTGCGATCTCTAATTTTAATTTTTTAATATATTAACACAAATTTTAAATCAACATTCTGTTAATTATAGTAAAAATGATACAGAAATCCAATTCTTATTTGATCAAGAAAATGGTCATTATCAAGTCTTAAATATCGGTTGGAAAGACAAAATCAGATGTTATGGAGTAATTATTCATGTAGATTTAAAAGATAATAAAATTTGGATTCAAAGAGATGGGACAGAAATAGGCATAGCAAATCAATTACTAGAAGCAGGAGTACCAAAAGAAGATATAGTATTAGGATTTTTAGCTCCTTATAAACGTGTTTTAACTGATTTTGCAGTTAGTTAATTTACTTGATTTATCTTCCTAGCTTTTTTACTTTACAAGTTTTCAGAAAAACGGAAGCATTAGTTCCGTTTTCTTAAGTTTTATAGGTTATTTGTGTTAGGTAAATTCTCATTAATTAACTGTTCAAATTCGGTAACAGAATTAACTTTAATGGTCTGTATTAGTAAATATTTTAACACCGATAAATCCTCAATATTCTTAATACTATTAACCAATTTTTCTGGTAAAGTATTAAAACGACTTTCTAATAAATTAATGATATCTTGTTTACGAGTTTCTTTTGCTCCAATTTCTTGACCTTTCACTAAAGCTCTTTGTTCAATATTAGTTAATAAAGGCATTTTTCGTTCCTCTTGATACTGTGTTAATTTTTCTTCAAAATTTAATTGTAATTCTGGGGGTAAACTCATCATTAAATCAATGAGTTTATATAAATCTACTATATGCTTACGAGTGTAACCTTTCTCATAAAGTAACCTTGATAATGTCCATTTCCATTGTTCTCTTTCTGTTAAATTTTTGCCCGTAAATTTGGTTTTTAAATGTGCCATTACTACTATGGCAAAAATATTCTGATTCTGTTCTAATTCCTCCCATTTATAATCTAATAATTTAACAATTGAAAAAGTAAATTTTAACTGACTATTTCCTTTCCCATAACCAAAATAATTAGGTCGCCAATTTTTCCTTTCATCTCCTAGTATAGCTAAACTAATTACTTCTTTATGATATAGATCAAAAGCTCGATAATTATAAATAAACATCTTTTGAGAAAAATCTTTATCATACTGACTTTGAACCTCAATATGTATCAAAATCCAAACATCATGACCATCTAATAACCAAACTTGATATAATTTATCAACATAGCGTTTTTCTGTTTCTGAAGATGCTGTAATTTGTTCTAATTCTTTATCTAAAGAAACTGGTATTTTCTCCCAATTAAAAGGATGTACCCCCCTACCCCCCCTCGCGAGGGGGGAAGTTTTTGAGAATAAAGTTCGGGATAAGCTGTTACGCATTTAAACGACATTAATAGAATTGCCTTTGTTTTTAAGTTTACGCTCCCAGTTAATAATTAGTTCCCCTTCATTTAAAAGTCTATGTAACAAAAATTCTAAGTCTTCAATAGATGTAAAAAGACGATTAGCAATATGCTCTTTCGCTGAATGCCATACCAATTCAATTAAGTTATAGTCAGGGCTATATTCAGGCAAAAAT